>DASZLW010000129.1:0-5499 GCA_035552175.1 Gaiellaceae bacterium
AGCGCCGACGCGTCGTGGTCATACGGATCCGAGTTCGTCGAGCCAGACCACTTCCCAGCAACCGGGGCGCCCGCAAAGCCGCCCTTGATCTTCACACCGTCGTCCGTCACCGACGTCACCGTGAACTTCGACCCAGGCGCGAGCGGATCCGGATTCGCGATCGCGACCGTGTCGCCGACCTTCAGTGCCACGCCGTTGCTGTCAGCCGCCGAGCCACCGGCGCCGGCCTCGGTGAACTCACCGTTCGACGGATCGTGGTTCGGGTTGAAGCGCTCGGCGACCCCGCGGGCGATCGCCGAGCCGACAAAGCTCTTCGCCTCCGCCGGGAAGTTCGTGCCGGCGTCGTGCTCGACGCCGGTCGGGTGGTGATAGGTGTCGGCGAGCCCGGTGGCGGGCGGCGTGCAGGTGACCTCGTCGTCCTTCCCCCAGAAGCGCGGCGGCAGCACCGCCGGCTTGCCTGAACGCCACTCCCGAGACGGGCCCGCAGACCGCGACGATGCGCCGACGACGGTCGCCTGCGCGTGGTGCATGTCCAGTTCGTCGCCGAAGCCGTTGACGTCGTTGCTCACGCCGTCCTCGACGCTGTCGATCCGGAGCGTCGTACCGGGCATCAGGAGCGCCTCGCTGACCGTCGGGTGGTTCAGCCAGGTCACAGGCGTCCCGGCCGGGACGTTGATGGCGACCTTGAAGATCTGGTCGCCGAAGTTGCGGTAGCCGCTGGCACCGACGAGCGTCTTGTCGGCGTCGGTGCTCGTCGACATGAAACCCTTGTCGTTGATCGTCGCGCCAGGCGTCGACAGGGTCTGGTACAGGTCACCGTCGGCCCGCGCCGCGTACATGCGGTAGACGGTCGTGTCCTCGGTCAGCGGCTGGGCCGCCGCCTGAAGCTCCTGCGTCGCCGTGTCCGCATCCTCCTCCGAGATCTCGCCCTCACCGCCGTAGACGCCGGTCCGGAGCGGGTCGTTGATCGCGTTCGAGTCGTCCCGGTAGTTCTCGGCCGCGACGTGTGCGTCCATGCTCTGCAGGTCGGCGAGCTGGACGCCCGGCGGCTGTCCGTTCTGGTCAAGGCCATACCGGCTGAGGGCGAGGTCGTCCTCTGGCGCGGCCGGAGGGGCCGGAGCGGGCGCCGGTTCGTCGCTCTTCGCCGTCTCGCCGAACGCATCGGTGAGCCACTCGGGCTCGCTCGGCGGGACGGCGCTCAGGTCGGAGACGTCCTTCTTGCCTTCGGCGGCGCCCGCCTGGTGGAAGTCCATGACGCCCGGGTGGTCGTCCCAGACGACCTCGACCGAGCCGCTCTTGTACGTCTTCTGCACCGTCCCTACTCGCCCGTCGCCGTTCATGACCCGGTCGCCGACCGAGTACCCGCCCGAGCCACCGCCAGAGCCGCCGGCCTCGGTGAACTCACCGTTCGACGGATCGTGGTTCGGGTTGAAGCGCTCGGCGATCCCGCGGGCGATCGCCGAGCCGACGGAGCTCATCGTGACCGCCGCCGGCGTCCACTCGTCGCAGACGTACCCGGGCATCACAGGCGGGCTGTCGTCGAACATCCGGCACACGCCACGGTCGAAGAACGAGCAGGACGCGCACGACCGACCGACGGTGTCGGACGGCCGGTAGTTCGCCCCGGCAAGGGTGTGCGTCAGCCCGTCCCGGGCGCTCTTCGTCTCCGGGTTCGGGTGATGGTGCGTGTCGGCGAGCAGCGAGTCGCCGAGCCAGCCGAGCAGCAGCCGGGTGTGCTCGCTCACGTCGGGGAACGCGGCAGCGAACGCGGCCGCCTGCTTCGCGACCTCGTCGAAGTACTCCTGCGGCGGGTCGGCGTCGGCGGCGAACGGGACGAACATCAGCTGCGGGTAGTCGTCGCCCGGGCTGAGCTTCCCCATCTCGCCGAACGACCGCCACAGCGCGATCGTGTTGCCGAGGGCCAGCGTGCCCCGAGGTGTCTGCAGCTCGAACATCAGTAGTCGACCTTCCCGGCGTAATGCCACTGGTCGTACGTGTTCGGCGACAGCGTCTTCGAGCCGAGCTCGTCGTGCCAGTAGAACTGGGCGGCGCCGGCCTGCGGGTCGAGCACCGCGATCATCAGGTGCGGTGTGTCGCCGTTCGCCGCGGCGGTGTCGAACTTCCCGGCCAGGTCGTCGGCCCGGATCCCGGCCTTGTACTCGGTCGAGTCGACGAGCCGCGCCTTCAGCTCAAACACGTCGTCGGAGTGATCCCAGCGGAGGTCGAAAGCGCCCTGCCGCTCGTCGGGATGCTCGGTGTTGAAGCCGAGCTTGCTCGACATGTTCTCGGCGAGATCGCCAAGCGAGGTCACCGTCTCCCCGTTCGCGGCGAAGCCTCCCGTGCCGAGCGTGCCGGCGTTCACTCCCTTCGGGAGCGGCGGTGCCTCGAACGGCAGCGAAGGCGGCCCGCCGCCTGAGTCGCCGCCGCTCGAGAACTCACCGTTCGACGGGTCGTGATTCGGGTTGAAGCGCCGTGCTAGCAACCTTGCTAGCACCGAGCCGACAAGGCTGTTGCTCTCGACGGCCGGGAAGCTCGTCGCGGCGTCGTGCTCGGAGCCGGTCGGGTGGTGGTAGGTGTCGGCGTGGCTCGGATTGCTCGCTTCGAGGTCGTGAACGAGCGACTGGTCTTCGCTCGAGAGGTCGCTCAGGCTGTCGGGGTCGAGCGCGAAGACGCGCGTGGCGAACGCGGCGCGGAGCTCGAGCGGCATCAGCCAGCCGAGCGGGGTCGCGAGCGCGTCACCGAGGCGGCGGGAGAGCTCAGCGTTCACTTCGCGACCGCCACGGCCGTCCGGTTCAGGACGACCGCCATCGACGGGTCGCCGAAGTTGTCCTTCCACACGATCGCGTCGTAGCCGTGCGCCGCGGCCCACCGGCCTGCGTCTGACATGAGGTTGCCGGGATCGCTGTCGGTCTCAAGCGCAGAGGTCGCGGCAGACGCCTGCTCGTTGGTGAGCACCCCAGCCCGAGCGTCGTCGAAGATCTGAAGCCGCTCGGCGCTGAGCGCTTCCTGCTCCTCGTCCTTCAATGCGAAGAGCTGGTCGCCCGGCAGCACGTTCGCGTCGGGATTGATGGCGAGGTGCATCACGTCGGCGCCGAACAGATCGGCTGTCTTCGTCGCGCCGTCGCCGAGCGCGACGTAGGTGCCGTTGCCACCGAGGCCCGTGCCGGCGTAGTAGTCGCCGTAGCGGAACTGGTCGCTGTAGGTGTCGTGCCCGTCAGGGGTGGTTGCGCCGTCGCCGCCGACGCCGCTCGGGCCGGCCGGGAGCCTCATCCCGCGGTAGGCCTCCGTCCAGCCGTCGTTGATCAGCCCTTGGAGCTCTTCCTCGCTGACGACGGTCGGCTTCCCGTCGAAGCCCTGCGCGTGCGCGATGTCCGCGAGCGCCGGGTCGCCCTGCGTCTCTGTGCGGTTGCTGTAGTTGAAGCCCGCCGACCCCGTGATCTTGCCGCCACCGATCTCCTTCAACTTCTCGACGACCTGCGGCATGTGCGCGAGCGGCTCGGTTGGATCGCCGCTCGAGGAGCCCTTCACGTAGCCACCCGACCCGCCCGCGCCGGCCTCGGTGAACTCGCCGTTCGACGGGTCGTGGTTCGGGTTGAAGCGCGCCCCGCGGGCGATCGCGTCGCCGAGGCCGCGCACGGGCGGTCGGCCCTAGACCGTGGTGGCCTGGAGGTCGAGCTCGTGCTCGGCGAGCCGCAGCCGGCGGGAGCGACGGTCGCGCTCCTCCTGATCGGCGATCGCCTGCTTTGCCTGCTCTTCCGCGGCCTGCTCGGACTTGGTCTCGGCGGCAGTCGGCGGGCGGAGCTCTTCGCTGATCTCCTTGCCGAGCAGCTCGGCGAGCTGGGTGAGGATCGTCTGCATCGCCGAGACGTCGGCGGCGTCTTCGGGCCGGTCGTCCCACTTGACTTCGCACTCCTCCTCGCACATGAACGAGGAGCCGAGCGCGATCATCTGGGTCAGCAGGTACACCTGCCAGTCGTCGTCATAGCCCCAGTCGCGCTCCTCGGCCTGCATCGCCCTGCGGTAGGCGATGAAGTTCGGGCGGACGTAGCCGCGGGAGGCGGGGAGCAGCTCGCCGAGGACGAGCTCGAGCTCCGCCGCGCGGTCGGTGACCCGGTCTGCGAGATTCGCCTGCGCGTCGCCGGTCTCGACGTCGTCGTCGTGGGAGTATGTCTCGACGGGGTCGGCGTCCTGGTCTGCGTCGAGCATCGACTGCAGGTCGCCGGTCAGGTTCTGCATCCCCTCGACGGTCGAGGCGATCGTGTCCTTGTGGGTGTCGGAGAGGTCGCGCCCTTCCAGGTCGGCCTTCAGCGCGGTGATGGCTTCGAGGATGCTCTCGGCCTTCGCGCGGCTGAAGCCCTCGACACCGCCGACCCACGGAGCGATCGGGGCGTCGTCGCCGAGCTCTTCCTTCATCAGCGCGAACCACTGGTCGAGCGTCGAGCGGAGAGCGCCACGGTCGTCGCTGCTGAGCTCACGGGCGCGGTGCACCTGGCGGGCGGCCTCGGCGATCCCGGCGGGAACGACGGCGATCGCGCCGTCGACGACGGTCGCGATCGGGAAGCGGTAGCTGTCGAAGTCGGTCGAGGCCTCGCGGTCGTGCCAGAGCACGCAGCGGGCGAAGTCGGTGGTCGGCTGCTCGAGCGCCAGGTGCGCGCGCAGGTCAGAGAGGACGGACTCTCCGTCCCAGCTCGTCGAGAGCGGCGCGAGCGGCAGCTCCTCGGCCTCGTCGAAGGCGGTGATGTTCGAGGCCTTCAGCGCGATCGTGTTGTTCGCGGCGGTCGCGGCGTCGCGGCACTCTGCGCTCGTCTCGGGGTAGGCGGGGAACGTGACGACGGAGACGTCGAAGAGGTCGGCCTGGACGAGGTCGCGGATCGGGAGCCCGCTCGAGGCGTCACGGTCGTTCCATGCGTCCTCCTGCGCGCGGAAGCCGAACGACATCTGGTCGATGTCGCCGCGGTCCATGCTGACGGCGAGGTCGCGGGCGAAGCTCGTGTCGGGCAGCGGGCAGTCGACCCGGAGGCCCTTGTCGTCCTTCGAGAGCGTGCAGGTGCCGGAGCGTGTCCGGCCGAGCACCTGGTTCGAGTCGTGGTTGATCAGGAACCGGACGTCGTTCTCGTTCGTGAGCGACGAGTCGAAGGCGGAGTCGCGGACGATCTCGCGGAAGCCGCCGAGGTCGACGCTGAGGCTGTTCCACACCGACGCGTAGCCGGTGAACGTGCGGACGTCGCCGCGGTCGTCGCGGAGGTAGCCCTTGATGGCGGGATCCATCGCGCGGGACTCGATCCGGCAGTCCTGCAGCCCGTAGACGCGACGCTCGACCTGGGGTGCGGGAGCGGCGGCGGTGCGCTTCTTCGTAGGCATCGCCCGCGTCTATCGGCCTCAGCCGTAGATCGGGACGTTCCGCTCGCGCAGGATCGTCACCAGGCGGGCGTTGTCGTCGAGCGCCTGGGTCTTCGTGTAGCCGCGGAGCTGCCTCGGGCGGCTGAGGTACTGGTTCAG
>DASZLW010000130.1:0-3267 GCA_035552175.1 Gaiellaceae bacterium
TCTATCATCGGCGGCCGCGATGAAGATCAGGGCCGCAGTCCTCGAGGAGTTCGGGATGCCGCTCGCCGTGCAGGAGCTCGACCTGGCCGAGCCGCGCGACGGAGAGGTGCTCGTCCGTCTCGTTGCCTGCGGTGTCTGCCATACCGACATGTACACGGCGTCGGGCGCCGATCCGTCGGGGTACGCGCCGGCTGTGCTCGGGCACGAAGGCGCGGGCGTCGTCGAGCGCGTCGGGGAAGGCGTGGCCTCCGTCTCATCGGGCGATCACGTCGTCACGCTCTTCTCGCCGCAGTGCCGCGAGTGCGTCCACTGCCTCGACGCGCGCACGAACCTCTGCATGGCGATCCGCGAGCAGCAGAACAGGGGCTTCCTGCCGGACGGCACCGCGCGACTCTCGCGCGAGGGGGAGCCGGTCCGGCACTTCATGGGTACCTCGACCTTCGCCGAGTACACGGTGATGCCCGAGATCGCGCTCGCGAAGATCGATCCCGAGGCGCCGCTCGACCGCGCGTGCCTGTTCGCGTGCGGGCTCTCGACCGGTCTCGGCGCCGCGATCAAGACCGCGAAGGTCGAGCCGGGAACGACGTGTGTCGTCTTCGGCGCCGGGATGGTCGGCCTCGGCGCAGTCGCGGGCTGCCGCCTGCAGGGCGCGGAGCGGATCGTGTGCATCGACCTCTCGGAGGATCGCCTCGAGCTCGCTCGCGGCCAGGGCGCGACGGAGACGTTCATCGGCGGCCCGGAGGCCGTTGCGCAGATCGTCGAGACGACCGGCGGCTACGGTGCGGACTACACCTTCGAGGCGACCGGATCCGTCGCCGTGATGCGCCAGGCTGTCGAAGCGGCGCGGATGGGGTGGGGGCTCGCGACGATGTGCGGCGTGGCCGGGAAGGGCGAGACGCTCGACGTGATCCCCCGGTTCCTGATCCAGGGTCGCCGCATCGCCGGCTCGTCGTTCGGAGGGATCAAGGGCCGCGACGAGGTGCCCGAGCTCGTGGCGAGGTACATGAACGGCGAGATCGACGTCGACCCGTTCATCTCGCACACGATCTCACTCGACGAGGTCAACCGCGGCTTCGAGCTCATGGAGGCCCAGGACGGCATCCGCTCGGTGATCGCCTTCGGCTGAGCTGCGGTCTCGGTCCTTCACGGGAACGTACGGCACGTGCTCGGCGAGATCGAGTTCCGACATGCCCTGGGGAGCTGGGCCGCTCCCGGTCGCCTCGAGATTGGCATTTGCATCAACCCGCCGTCTGCTGACGACGTGCGCCTCGTCGTCGCACGAGCTTCCGCGGATGCGAATGGTGCGGGTGCCCCATGGCGCTCAAGACCTGCATCGCTCGATCCGCGTCGGAGGCGTTCACGATGATGTCTCTCGGTCCCGTCGGGTTCCATGGGGCCCACAGCCACGGGCCGACGCTTTGGTAGTTGCACGGAATGCCCTCCTGTCGGAGCGACTGGGACATCATCTCGGCCTGGGGCTCGTTTGCGGCGATCGCGACGGAGACGTGGTCAGGCGGTGCGGATGGCGGCAGAAGCCATGCCACGATTCGGCGCACGAGACCCATCAGGGAAGCAAAGCAGAGACTGGCGCCCGTGAGGCTTAGGATTGAGTTGAGTACACAACCGCCGCCGGATCATCCCCACCTATCGGATTCCGGCGACGGTTCGCGCAATGCCTCGTGAGGTGGAGCTAGGCGGGCTCGAACCGCCGACCTCCTGGGTGCGATCCAGGCGCTCTCCCAGCTGAGCTATAGCCCCACGCGGGGCAAAGTGTAGCGCCACCCGCGGCCCGGATCGCGCCTTGTGGGCTGGCGTGGGCGATGGGCGCGGTCAAGGTCTCATGCCGACGACTGTGGCCGCAGGCGCGGATGGAGCGTTGTCTAGACTCGGCCGGTGTTCGACTACGCCGCCCGTCAGCACCGCCTGCACGAGAGGCTCGATGCGGAGGGTGTCTCGGCTCTCTTCCTCGCTCCGTCGGCCGACCTCGAGTACCTGACGGGCATCGAGCGGCAGATCCCGAGCTTCGGCGAGTCGTCCTATGCCCACGGCTGGGTGACCGGAGCGTTCTTCCGCCCCGGATCGAAGCCGGTGTTCGTCGCGCCGCGGATGTTCGCCGCATTCGACATGCGGGAGGAGCCGGACGGCGAGCTGGTCGTGGTCAACGAGACCGACGACGGGCGTGCGATCTTCGAGAAGGCCGCCCTGGGAGCCGTCGGGTCGGGGCAGCTCGCGGTCGGCGATCGGGTCTGGGCCGAGACGACCTTGGAGCTCGCGCGCCTCTTCGGCTCGGACCGGCTGCGGACGGGCACGAGGCTCGTCAACGAGCTTCGCCGGATCAAGTCGGCGGACGAGATCGCCGCGATGGAGCGCGCGATCGCGACGGTCGAGACGGCGATGGCAGCCGCGGCGCCGCTCGTCGTTCCCGGCGTCTCCATGGCCGACCTCGTCGAGGCGGTCGAGCACGAGCTCCGCCTCGCCGGGTCGCGCTGCCCGTCCTTCACAACCCACATCTTCACCGGCCTCGGCGAGGACGACTTCGACTCGGGCGAGCGGACGGCCCGCCTGCCGATCCCCTCCGGGACCTCGGTGATGTTCGACTTCGGCGGCGTCGTCGACGGGTACTGCTCCGACTTCGGGCGCACGATCTACTGCGGCGAGCCTCCGCCCGACTACCTCGAGGCCTACGACGTCATGCTCGACGCGCAGGAGGCCGGCCGCCAGGCGGCTGCTGCGGGAACGCCGGCGCGCGAGGTCAATGCAGCCTGCCGGCGTCCGATCGAGGAGGCCGGGCTCGGCGAGCATTTCCGCCACCGGATGGGCCACTGCATCGGCATGGACGTCCACGAGCGCCCGTTCATCTCGACCGAGGACGAAACAGTGCTGGAGCCGGGAATGACCTTCACGGACGAGCCGTCGATCATCATCCCCGGCCGCTACAGCCTTCGGATCGAGGACATCGTGGTGTGCGAGGAGGGCGGCGGGCGGAAGCTCAACTCCTACCCGACCGCCCTCGTCGCGAACGGCTGACCTAGGCCGGCGAGATCTGGGTGACGTCGACGTCGTACTCGGCGTTGTAGACGGCGCCCTTCAGGTCCTTGGTCGATACGAACACCTGTGTCGGCTGGATCAGCGGGAAGTAAGGCCCGCTCTGGTTGAGCATCCGCTGGATCTCCTGGTAGATGCTCTTCCGCGCCGCCGGCGCCGTCGTCACGAGCGCCTTCGCCGCGAGCTTCTGGAGCGCGGAATCCGAGCTCTTCGACCAGCCTG
>DASZLW010000131.1:0-5446 GCA_035552175.1 Gaiellaceae bacterium
GAAGGCGATCACGATCTCTGCGAGGTCGACCTCGCAGAGCGGAAGCTCGTCGCGCAGGACGAGCGTCAGGAGAAGGTCGAACGGGCCCTCGAAGGCGTCGAGATCGAGGTCGAGCTCGCCGACGAGTGGCGTTGCCCCCATGTGAGGGAGGCTATCCCGCTTATCGGACGCGGCCCCGCGGGACGGCCATCTTCGGCCGCGACGGGTCGAGCTCGGGCAGCGGCTTTGCTTTTCTCGTGCCCCTCCGGTTGGAGCCGCCACCGCGGCCGAGCACCTGCCACCAGACGAAGAACCCGGCGGAGAGCACGAACACGATGATCGACACCCACGCGTTGAGGCGCAGCCCGGCGATGTGGTGGGACGGGTCGATGCGGAGGAGCTCCTCGAAGAACCGGCCGAAGCAGTAGTAGGCGACGTACAGCGCGAAGAGCGCGGGCGGCCGGATCGTGCGGCGCTTCGCGATCCAGATCAGGAGCACGACCCCGGCGAGATCCCAGAGGAGCTCGTACAGGAAGGTCGGGTGGTAGGTCGCGTCGAGACCGTAGTTCGGGAAACGGTGGGCGGTGTCGATCTTGAGAGCCCACGGGAGGGTCGTCGGCTTGCCGTAGAGCTCCTGGTTCCACCAGTTGCCGATGCGTCCGATGCCCTGCGCGAGCAGGAGGCCCGGAGCGGCCGCATCGAGGAACGCGACCGCGCTCACACCGGCACGCCGGACGACGATCACGCCGGCGATCACGCCGAGCAGGATCCCGCCCCAGATGCCGAGCCCGCCGTGCCAGACCTCGAAGACGCCCTTCCATTTCGGGGTCGGGACCTCGCTCCACGAGGTGAGGTCGTGGTAGGCGCGCGCGCCGATCACGCCGAACGCGACGCCCCAGACGGTCACGCGATACACGAGGTCGCTCTCCCCGCCGGCGCGCTTCCAGCGGACGGTCGTCAGCCAGACGCAGAGCAGGATCGCGACGAGGAGCGTCAGTCCGTAAAGATGGATCGAGACCGGGCCGAGGTGCACGACCCCGCTCGAGGGCGAGGGGATGTATCCCAGCAACGCAGCCATCGCCTTGATTCTGCCCGGCCGAGGCCGGCCTTGCATCGCGACCCGCCTTCCTGGTGCCTTGCGCGGCATTTCGCAGCAGGCGCGCTCGTCCCTCCCGTCCCCGCAAACGCCCCTCCTCGCGACCAGACGCCGGCTCGACGGCCTGGATCGCGACCGGAAGCGGCCGCCTGCGCCCGTCGGGTGCTAGGTCAGGATCTGAACGGCGAGCTCGGGCGAGCAGCCGTTCTCGACGAGCTCGATCGCGCGGTGGAGATCGATGTCGGGCCGCGCTGCGAGCTCGTGCGCGACGACGAGGTCATAGCCCGCGGTGACGAGCGCCTCGGCACGCCAGCGCTCGACCCTTTCGGTTTCGGTCTCGATCTGGTTCAGCTCGGTTGCGGCCATCGTTCCGTCTCCTTGTTGGCGCTTCGTACCGTTACATTCGGTTAAACGTCATTCAGGGTTCACGTTGTACCCCCGTTCGGGCAGGTCTTACAGAGATTTAACGGGTGGTTCTTTAACGGTGATTCCGGCCACGGCTTTAGGACCTCCGCACGGCGGAGGTCAGACGAGTGCGGACTCGCCGAGGAGAGCCTTGAGCTCGGCATAGAAGTCCGGATCCGGCTGCACCCGGAAGCCGGGTCCGAGCTGGAGCAGAACAGGCCCCGTCGACATCACGCAATCGACGTGTACGAGCCGCTCGCCCGGATAATCCTGGATCAGCGCCTTGAGGTGGTCGATCGTCTTCGCGGGAGCGGTGGTCGCATCGATCCGCAGTTTCACCGGAACGTTGGCGGCGACCGACTCGAAGGAGGAGATCTCCTGGGCGAGGAGCTTCGTCTCGCCTTCCTTGTGGTCGACGCGTCCCTTGACGATCACGATCCGGTCCTCGACGCAGAGCTGCTGCGATGAGGCGTAGACGGCGGCGAAGACGACGATGTCGATCCCGCCGGTGACGTCGTCGACCTTCAGGAACACCATCTGCTCGCCGCGCTTGGTCGTGAGCTGGCGGACCTCGCTGATGATCCCGCCGACGACGACGCTCTCGCCGTCGCGGCGCTTCTCGAGCTCGGCGATCGAGGCGTCCGTCTTCGCGCGGAGCTCGGAGCGCAGGGCCGAGAGCGGGTGCTCGGAGACGTAGAGCCCGAGCGTCTCCTTCTCGAGCCGCAGCAGGTCCGTCTTCTCGAACTCGTCGGGCGGAATCGGGGGATGGTGCTTCTCTGCGATCGTCTCCTCGGAGCCGAACTCGGTGTCGAAGATCGAGCCCTGCCCCGCGAGCCGGTCGGCCTGCTGCTTCTGGCCGTAGGCGAGCGCCTGCTCGAGCACCTGCAGCATCCCCATGCGTGCACCGGGAAGGGCGCCGCACTTGACGAGCGACTCGAGCGCCCGCTTGTTGACGACGGACGGGTCGACCCGCTCGGTGAAGTCCCAGAGCGACTCGAACGGGCCGCCTTCGTCGCGCGCGCGGATGATCGTGCGGCACGCGAGCTCGCCGACGCCCTTGACCGCGTTCAGGCCGAAGCGGATCTTACCGCCGACGACCGCGAAGTCCGTCTGCGACTCGTTCACGTCGGGCGGCAGCACCTCGATCCCGATCTCGTGGCACGCGTTGACGTAGAACGGGACCCGGTCCTTCGTGCTCATCACCGAGCTGATCAGCGCGGCCATGTACTCGCACGGATGGTGGGCGCGCAGCCAGGCGGTGCGATAGGAGATCAGCGCGTAGCAGGCGGCGTGGGATTTGTTGAACGAGTAGTCCTGCGCCTTCTCCATGTCGTCCCAGAGCTGCCGGGCGACCGAGTCGCTCGTCGAGTTCGCGATCGCGCCCTCGATGAACTTCGTCTTCAGCGACGCCATCAACGCATGGATCTTCTTCCCGATCGCCTTGCGCAGGTCGTCCGCCTCGGCCGGCGTGAAGCCGCCGATCTGCTTCGCGATCTCCATGCTCTGTTCCTGGTAGATCGAGATGCCGAAGGTGCTGCCGGTGATCGGCTTCAGGCGCGGGTCGAGATAGGTGACGGGCTCCCTGTTCGCCTTGCGGGCGGCGTAGCTCGGGATGTACTGCATCGGGCCCGGGCGGTAGAGGGCGACGAGCGCGATCAGATCCTCGAACAGCGTGGGCTTGACCTGGCGCAGCGCCTCACGCATCCCCGAGGACTCGAACTGGAAGACCCCGGTCGCCTCGCCACGGGCGAGCATCTCGTAGGTCTTCCTGTCGTCCATCGGGATCTGCGTGATGTCGATCCCGCCGACCAGCTCGACGGCCTTGTCGATCACGTCGAGGTTGCGGAGGCCGAGGAAGTCCATCTTGAGCAGGCCGAGCGCCTCGACGTCGCCCATGGTGAACTGCGTGACGACCTCCTGGCCCGCGCCTTTCTGCTGCAGCGGGACGGTGTTCATCAGCGGCTCGGCGCCGATCACGACGCCGGCCGCGTGGATCGAGTCGGCTCGCGTCAGGCCCTCGAGCGGCCGGGCGAGCTCGATGATCTCCTTCGCGACCGGGTTCCCGTCGACCTCCTTGCGGAGCTCGCCACTCGGCTTCAGGCACTCCTCGAGCGTCTGGCCCGGCCCTTCCGGGACGAGCTTGGCGATGCGGTCGACGACGCCGTAGGGGATCTCGAGCACGCGACCCGCGTCGCGGATCGCGGCGCGAGCGGCCATCGTCGAGAAGGTGATGATCTGGGCGACCCGGTCGCGGCCGTACTTCTCGGTCACGTAGTTGATGACGCGCTCGCGGCCCTCGACGGCGAAGTCGATGTCCATGTCCGGCATCGACTTGCGGCCGGGGTTCAGGAACCGCTCGAAGAGGAGGTCGTAGCGGATCGGGTCGAGGTCGGTGATCTCGAGGCAGTAGGCGACGATGCTTCCCGCGGCCGAGCCGCGGCCCGGGCCCACGCTGATCCCGTTCTGCTTGGAGAAGTGGATGAAGTCCCAGACGATCAGGAAGTAGTCGGCGAAGCCCATCTCGCGGATCGTCTTGAGCTCGAAGCGGAGACGCTCCTGGAGCTCGGGGGTCGCGACGCCGTAGCGCTTGACGAGGCCCGCCTCGCAGAGCTCGACGAGGTAGTCGAAGGCGTCGCGGTCGTTCGGCGTGTCGAACCTCGGCAGGAGGATGTTGTCGAGCTCGATCGTGACGTTGCAGCGTTCGGCGACCTCGAGCGTCCGCCGCATCGCGTCTTCGTGACCGGGGAAGTCGAGGGCCATCTCCTCGGGCGTCTTGAAGTAGAAGTGGTCGGTCTCGAACTTCCAGTGGTTCGGGTTCTTGAGCGAGTCGCCCGACTGGATGCAGAGGAGCGCCTCGTGGGCGCGCGCGTCCTCGTGGCGGAGGTAGTGGACGTCGCCGGTCGCGACGGTCGGAAGCCCTGCGGCGCCGGCCAGCTCGACGAGCTTCGGCACGAGCCGCTGCTGCACCTCGAGGTGGGCGTTCTGGAGCTCGACGTAGACCGAGTCGCGCCCGAACACCTGCGCGAGGCGGTCGAGCTCTGCGCGGGCGTCGTTGTCGCGGCTCTCCTCGAGCGCCTTGCAGACGCGCCCCGAGAGGCATCCCGAGAGGGCGATCACGCCGGAGGAGTGCCGCTCGAGCAACTCCCAGTCGACGCGCGGCTTGTAGTAGTACCCCTCGAGGTAGCCGAGGCTCGAGAGCTTGATCAGGTTCGAGTACCCCGTGTTGTCTGCGGCGAGGAGCGTGAGGTGCGCCTGTCCCTTCTGCTGCCGGTGGCGATCCTCGGTGACGTAGACCTCGCAGCCGACGATGGGCTTCACGCCCGTTCCCTTCGTCGCCTTGAAGAGCTGGACCGCGCCTGCCATCGAGCCGTGATCCGTCAGCGAGACGGACGACATCTCGAGCTCGGCCGCCCTCTTCGCGAGATCGGGGATGCGGCACGCCCCGTCGAGGATGGAGTACTCGCTGTGGACGTGCAGGTGGACGAAGGGTGCCTCGGGCATGCGGGAGACCACGATACAAATCGGTCCCGATGGCCCCCGATCCGGGGCCCGCACTTTGCGGAAAGGCGTTCAGGCGACGGACCGGGGCCGCTCGTAGGCGGCGCGAGCTTGCGGCTCGCCGTGATCGGCGGTGGGGCTAGAACCGGGCGGCGGCGCCGAGCCAGCTCCGGTGCGCGCCCGACTCGACGATCTCGCCGATCTGGGCGATCGCGAACCTGAGCTCGTCGTCGGTGTTGTAGTAGTGCGGCCCCAGGCGGATGCCGGCTCCGGGCCGGAAGTCGCAGAGCACGCCGCGCTCACCGAGCTCCTTGTGGACGCCCTCGAAGTCGGGGACGAACACCGTGACCGTCCCGCCGCGCCGCGCCGGATCGCGCGGTGAGCGCACCTCGAATCCTGCGTCGTCGGCGAGCGAGATCAGGAGCTCCGTCTGCCTGAGGGAGTTCGCCCGGATCCGCTCGACTCCGA
>DASZLW010000132.1:0-10558 GCA_035552175.1 Gaiellaceae bacterium
AGATGACCCTCGTCGTAGGACTGCTGCCACATCGTGTACTTGATCCCTTTATCCGTGATCGTGACGTAGAGGGTGACGGGCGCGAGACCGGGAGCAGTGGTCTGGCGTGCGGCCGCTGCGGTGCCGGCGACGACCGCCGCAAGGGCCAAACCGCACGTGAACAGGCGTATCGTCAAATCGTCTCCCGTCAGCGCACCGGATCGTGCTGTGAATGGTGCGAGGGCTCGCTCAGCGCAACGCTCGTCGAGGCGATCGCGACCGCCGTGGCCCGAGGGGCAGGGTAGCACCCCCTCCCGCACTGACCACCGCGCGGGACGTGAGGCCGGGAACGTCAGCCCGCGGCGCGCGGGGCCGGAAGGGCGAAGCGGTAGACGCGAGCGTTGTGCGGCGCGAACGACGCAGGGTCGGTGAATGCGCCGGCGGCAACCGCGAGCCGACGCTGCGGGTTGCCGGGGTGGGCGAGGACGATCCCCTCGGCGATCCCGGCCGGGAGTCCGGTGAACCTGATGGTGCCGTTCGCGGTCGGGCTCTTCCTGACCGCGATCACGTAGAGGAAGCCGCCGGCCTCGCGGGCGCTCAGCGCGATGTCCGCGGCGTTCGCCTGGATCTTCAAGGAGGCGACCGGCGCAACGAGCGCCGGAGCGTGCGCGGCATCGGTGAGCTCCTCGAGGAGCGGCCGCTGGACCTGCTTCCAGTACGTCCAGTTCCAGCCGAGCGCGCGGTCGGCGGCGCTCATCACCTGCGTGAACTGGCCGCCGAAAAAGAACAGTCCCCGCGCTCCGGCGACGATCGCGTCGTAGGCCATGAACCGCGCCTGCTGGAGGGTCGGGAACACGACCGGATGCGGCGGGAAGACGCCGCTCCAGGCGATCTGGAGCGTCGTCCAGATCGCCTTGCGCCCCGTCGCCTGGGCGACGATCCGGGTCATGTCCCCGACGACGCTGATGTCCGTGTTCACAGGCGGGCCGCCCGCATGCCGTCCGGGTGGGCTCGAAACCGGATAGATGTCGACCCCGTGGATGTCGCACGCAGCGGCATACGGCTCGATCGCCGCCGCGGTGAGCGGGACATCGTGACCGCCGGCGGGGGCGGGGCCTCGGGGCGCTTCGATGATCGCGAGCGGGTGATCGGGATCGGCCGTCTTCAGGTGCTCGTAGACGTTGACGCACCCGGCTGCGGGGACGTGCCCGTGCGCCGGCTCGTCCGCGCCCTTCCACACGCCGAGCCCCGGGTGGCCCTTGACCGAGCTGACGATCCGGTCGAGGAGCGCCTGCTGCGAGAGGTTGTTGTCGACGCCCGCGAGGGCGAGCCAGAGCTGCATGCCGTGGGTCGAGGCCGCGTCGAGCTCCTCGCCCACGGCGATCAGCTGCTCCGAGAAGGCCTGAGTCGTCCATACCGTGTAATTGCGCGCATAGCGAACGCCCACGCTCGCGATCTCGGCCCAGGCGTTGAGGCCGCTGTCGGGGGCTGTGCTCCCGAACGGGGGCGCATCCGAGAGGCCGATCGGGAACACGGGCTTACCGGCAACACGCAGGTTGCCGGTCGACGGGTCGACGGAGGTCGCCGTCATGTGGGTTCAGCAAGTACCGTCATGTGGATTCAGGAAGTGCCGTCATGTGGGTTCGGCAGTCAGCGTCACGCGGGTCAGCGACGAGAGCGGTGCACAAGCTCTGCCTGACCCTATCCCCGATCTCATGGCTGCTCACACGCCGATCGGGATACCGGGCCGCCCCGGCGTGTTCATCCGCCGCGGGCGGCTCCCCTGACGTCGGGGAGCCGCCGCCGTCCGCCCGTTCACATGTTCGGGCAGTTGGCGTTCGACGAGCCACCCGAGGGTGCAGTCGTGCCGGACGGTGCAGTCGTGGCGGACGGTGTGGTGGTCGTGGTCGTCGGGATGGTCGCCGTGGACGAGCTCGAGGCGGCGTTCGCGATCACGGCCCCGCCGCCCGCGAGGGCCCCGACGACCATCGTCGTCGCAAGCGCTTTCCGGGTCCGAGTGGGGATCATGAGGTGTGGTCAACTCCTTTCGTAGGGTCGACGTTCGATGGCTCCAGTACAGCTCGCCCAGCTGGTAAAGCCCTGGCGAAGAGCGGAGAAGACCCTTGGATGCCGACCCCGAGCCGGCAGGGACGAGGAGGCCGCCCGCAAGGTCTCGGAAGAACGCCCGACGCGTCAGTCGCCGGCGAGCGCGCCGAACGCAAGTGCGGCAGCGAGGCCGTAGACCAGGTGGTAGGAGAGGTCGAGGGCAAGCTCCTCGGGCGGGTACTTCCAGGGAGGCTCGTAGATGCCCATCGGCACGAGCTGCGCGTACGACAGCGCCCAGACGCTTCCCCCGAACGCCCCTCCGGCGGGGAGGCGACGTCCGTGCGCCGTGCCCTGGAGGACGCCGAAGAGCCCGCCCCACCCGATCCCGTAGGCCCAGTGCATCGCGTTCGTCAGCAGATTCGCCCGGTCGAGGCCGACCTGCTTCTCGAACACCCCGGTGAGGATCCGCTTCCCCACCTGCGCCGGTGCGGGCGCGTCCTTCCACGTCTTCGGCTTGCTCTCTCCGTCCAGGCCTCGCAGCCGGGCGACGAGCAGCTGGTAACCGGTCATCGCCCCCGTCGCGACAGCTCCCGCGGCAAGCCCACGTACGACCGCTCCGCCCGGTGAGATCCGCTTCATCGTCCGGGCCTACCCGCAGGGACGAGCCCAAAACGGCGAGCCGTGGAGGGGCAGGCGCGCCCGCCTGCCCCTCGAACGGTTCGCCTCCCCTAGCCGGTCGTCGCCGCCGCCGCCAGCGTCGCCCGCACCCGGGCCGACGTCATCGGCGCCGTGCGCATCCGCACGCCCGTCGCGTCGAAGAACGCGTTCGCCATCGCGGCGCCGATCGAGGTCGACGGCGGCTCTCCCGAGCCTCCGACGTACACGCCGGCGGCAACCGTGCTCGACGGCGCGCTCGTCCCGTTCGGCTGAAGCGTCCCGGTGCTCGTCGCCGGGATGTCCGTGCGCTGGATGTAGTCGAACGTGATCGTCGGCGAGTCCTTGAACCGCATGATCGGGTAGGTCACCCAGTCGAGGCTCGTCACCTGCTTCCGACCGAAGGCGACCTCCTCGACGAGGGCACGGCTCGCACCCTGCGTGAGGCTTCCGACGGCCTGGTTCATGATCCCCTCCGGGTAGACGGTCAGCCCGGTGTCCTGCGCCGTGTAGAAGTGCAGCGGTGTGATCTTGCCGGTCTTCCTGTTCACCTGGATCTCGGCGATGTTCGCGACGGGCGTGCCCGCGAAGCTGCCGAGAGCGATCCCGCGACCGGTCACGATGTTGCCCGTGCCGAGCTGCGATGCAGCCACTTTCGGCTGCCAGTTCGCGAGCTGCGCCGCGCGGGTGAGCACGTTCTTCCACCGGTCCCACGTGAGCGCCGTGACGCCGTTCGCCTGGTCGGAGGCCTGCGTCGCGATGTTCTGGAGCCGGAACTGGTACGGATCCATCTTCGCCGCGTACGCGAGCTCGTCGATCATCTGCTCGTAGGCGAACGTCGTCTGGGGCGCCGCGGGGGCCCGGAGCCAGATCGTCTTCAGGTAGTTGTTCTGGACCGGAAGCGACTTGCCGAGGACGCGGCGGTTCTTCAGGTTGTACTGCGTCCCGTTGTTCGTCGTGTCGATCTGCGCCGACGTCGAGAACACCTGCTGGTAGCCGAGCATCGCCTCGGTCGGCTTCGTCGTGTACCACGGCACGGTGAAGATCGTCATGTCGGTGGCGACGAGGTTGCCGTTCGCGTCGACTCCGCCGCGGACGTCGTTCAGCTGCGGAGGGCCGTAGTTGTCCCACCCGTGCTCGTCCCAGCGCATGAACTGCAGCCGCACCGGGGCGTCGGCGAGCTGCGACATGATCGCGGCAGCCTCCGCGGCGTCGTCGTAGGGCGCGTTGCCGTAGACGCTCGAGCCCTCGTAGTAGGTGACGCGCACCTGGTTCGCATTCAGCCCGAGCACCCCCGCGACGCTCGAGCGGGTGGCGTACGCGTTCTGCGTGTTCGAGAAGATCCTGGCCCCACCGGTGGTCACGTCTGCGACGGCGCACGTGGGGCCGATCGGGACGTGCGCGTTGTACGGGTAGGTGTAGGTCTCGGACACCGTGTGGGCGGCCGTGGCGAGCGCGGCGTCGACGTTCCCTGTCGAAGCCGAGAGCGCCGCGGGAACCATGCCGGCCGTGTCCTGCTGCCGCATCTGGCTCCAGATGTTTGCGTCGCCTGGGAGCGCCGGCATGTCGGCCCACGTCACCTTCAGCTCGACGGCAGCCTGGATCGCGTCGTATTCCTTCGGTGCGACGACGCCGAGGAAGTTGTTCTTCTGCAGCACCTTCGCACCCGCGATGTGGCTGATCGAGCTTGCGTCGACCGACATGACCTTCGGGTTCGTCCCGTCGCCGTATGCGCCCTGCCCGCGGGGCCGGACGATCCGCCCGTGCAGCATCCCGGGGATCCGGATGTTGTGGACGTAGGTGTAGGTGCCGGTCACCTTCGACGGGATGTCGACCCGTTGCGGGCCCGGCGCGACGCCGACGAGCGAGTACTGGCTCACCGGCTTCGTGCCGGGTGCACCCGGCGACAGACCGGGCCCCGGGGACGGGACGAACGCCGGCGTCGGCAGCACCTCCGCGGCCGCGAGCCCCTGGCTCGAGCCCGAGCCCGGCGACGCGACGCTCTGCGCGGTCGACTGCGTGGGCGGCGTCGTCGGCGTCAGGTTGTACTGCGACGGCATCTCGACGTTGAAGAGCTTTCCGCCGAGGAGCGAGCCGTAGGCGACCGTCTTGCCGCCCCCGCTCACGATGCCCTTCGCCACGGTGAGGCTTCCTGCCGGAACGCCGAGCTGCGTCGCCGCGAGGCCAAGGAGCGCCTGTTGGGCGGCAGCTGCGGCGGCACGCGTCTGCTTGCCGCCCGTGCTGATCGCGGAGCTCCCTGCCGTCGTCCCCTGGTTCGGGGTGACGTCGGTGTCGTTCGTGATCCAGCGCATCTGGCTCATGTCCATGTTCAGCTCTTCGGCCGCCACCATGAGGAGCCCGGTCATCGAGCCCTGGCCGAGCTCGACCTTGCCGAGCTTGAGCGAGGCGGTGTTGTCCTCGTTGATCACGAGCCACGAGTCGATCGCGTTCGAGTCCGCCGGGCCGAACGAAGCGAACGGGTCGGCGGCAGCGGCGGCTTTCCCCGCGAGCCCGCTCCCGAGGAGCGAGAAGCCGAGGATCATCGCGCCCCCACCCTTGACGAAGCTGCGGCGCGAGAGCGCGCGTTCTGTGATGAGACCGGTCATCTCACTTCCCTCCCTTGGCCATCACGGTGGCGGCCTGCTGGATTGCGGTCAGGATCCGCGGATACGTCCCACAGCGGCACAGGTGGCCGTTCATCGCCGTGCGGATCTGATCCTCGGACGGATTCTTCGTCGTCGCAAGCAGGTCGGCAGCCTGGATCATCATCCCGTTCTGGCAGTAGCCGCAATGCGGCACCTGAACGTCGATCCACGCCTGCTGCAACGGATGCAACGCCGGAGCCGCGGCCGTCGTGCCGCGGGAGGCTGCATACAGAGCTGGCAGCCCCTCGAGCGTCGTGATCGTCTTCCCGCTCACTGCGGCCACCGGGGTGACGCACGAGCGGATCTCCTTGCCGTCCAGCAACACCGAGCAGGCGCCACACTGCGCGAGGCCGCAACCGAAGCGTGGGCCGTGCAGATGGAGCTCGTTGTGCAGCACGTACAGGAGCGGTGTATCGAGGCTCGCCGACACGCCGTGGCTGAGCCCGTTCACCTTTATCTTCACATTGTTCGCCATTCCTCGATCTCCAATCCTTCGAGTCGAAGGCACAGCCGGCCGACGCGTGATTCCCATCGAAACCGGCGATGCTCGTGTCTGCGATTGATTCCCAGGTTGGCGCGGACTAACCGTCCTAGGCGGTTAATTCTTCTTGAACATGCTTAGGTTGGACGCGTGAGCGCTCCGAGGCACCGCGTGGTGATCGTCGGCGGCGGCTTCGCGGGGCTCCAGGCCGCGCTGAGGCTCCGCCGCGCGCCGGTCGACGTCACGCTCGTCGACCGCCGGAACTTCCACCTGTTCCAGCCGCTCACCTACCAGGTCGCGACCGGAGCGCTCTCACCCGGGGAGATCGCCTATCCGCTTCGCGCGATCTTCAAGCGGCACCGGAACGTGCACGTGCTGCTCGCGGAGGCTGCCGACTTCGACCTCGAGCGGCGCGAGGTGCTGCTCCGCCCGGTCGAGGGAGTTCCCGCGCCCGGCTCGATCGCCTACGACTCGCTGATCGTCGCGGGCGGCTCGCGCTACTCGTACTTCGGCCACGACGCGTGGAGCGAGCACGCCTTCGAGGTGAAGTCGCTCGAGAGTGCCCTCGCGGTGCGGAGCCGGCTGCTCAGCGCCTTCGAAGCGGCCGAGCAGGAGCCTGATCCCGAACGGCGCGCCGCCTTGCTCACGTTCGTCGTCGTCGGCGCCGGCCCGACCGGTGTCGAGATGGCCGGGCAGATCGCCGAGCTCGCCCGCGACACGCTGAAGCTCGAGTTCCGCCGGATCGACCCCAGCTCGGGTCGGATCGTGCTCGTCGAGGCAGCCGACCGCGTCCTCACGAGCTTCCCGCCGTCGCTCTCGGCGAAGGCTTCCCGCTCACTCGGCCGGCTCGGAGTCACCGTGCTCCTCGGACGGATGGTGACCGGGATCGACGCCGAGGGTGTCACGATCGACCATGACGAAGGGGCCGCCGAGCACATCGCGAGCCGCACCGTGATCTGGGCCGCCGGGGTGACGGCCTCGTCGCTCGCCACGCGGCTCGGCGAGCTGACGGGAGCCGAGCGAGACCGGTCCGGGCGCGTCACCGTCGAGCCCGACCTCACCCTCCCGGGCCGTCCCGAGGTGTTCGCGCTCGGCGACATGGTGCGGGTGCGCGGCGCCGACGGCGGGACGGTCAGCCTTCCCGGCGTCGCCCCCGTCGCGATGCAGCAGGGGCGGTACGCCGCGAACGTCGTGCGCGGACGGCTGGAATCCCGCACGACAGCGCCCTTCCGCTACCACGACAAAGGCAACCTCGCGACGATCGGCAGGGCCGCCGCGGTCGCAGAGGTGAGGGGGCTCAGGCTGAGCGGCGCCGTCGCATGGCTCGCCTGGCTCGTCGTCCACCTCTGGTACCTCGTCGGCTTCCAGAACCGCATCCTCGTCGTCGTCCGCTGGACGTTCAGCTTCGCGTTCCACGGCCGTGGCGCCCGGCTGATCGCCGCTCCGCACGCCGAAAGCGGCCCGTCCGGCGCGGACACGGACGGAGAGAGGTTCGCAAGTCCCCGAGGGCCCCGAACACTGTAGGTTTCCCGCTCCGGTTCGCGATCGGTCAACCGTTCGAGAGCACGGCGGCGTACGTTGGGGTGCAGCGTCGGTCCTCCAGGCCAGGTTTGACTCCCACCGAGTTTTCCGCACGGTTACCCGCCAGGTTGCTCGGACGCTCCTCATCCTTTCGGGTCCCATCGACGAGGGGCGAGGACTGGGGACGACGACATGTCAGACGGCCTGGAGAGTCACCGGAGCGCGAGCACGCTGATCTCGAACGGACTGAGCAAGCTGCACCGCGAGCACTACGGTCGCGGGCCGACCAGCGTCCGCACCGTCTACGGTCACGACCACGTCGTCACGTTTCTCGAAGACACCCACACGTCCGTCGAGCGCACGCTGATCGAAGCCGGGGAGACCGCTCCCGTGATCGAGATGCGGCGGGCATTCCAGCGTGCGATGCGCGAACGCTTCATCGCCGTCGTCGAGGAAGCGACCGGCCGGACGGTCAGAGCCTTCCTCTCGGAGGTGAACCTCCTCCCTGACATCTCCGCCGAGATCTTCGTGCTGGAGCAGACCGCTGCCGACCCGGCGCCTGAGGGGGTCGGCTAGCCGGACCGCCGCGCATCTGCCGCTCTTCCACAGAGTGATAAGGTCAGCGGAGACTTGCGCGTCGTTCCTTCGCGGTGCGCGGGTTCGATCGAAGTCGTCGAGCACGCGAGGCCGATCCTCCGGGTCGGAAGCGAGCCCTCGGCCCTGTTTCACGGGAGAGGGAGCTCGAATGGGAAGCGCGACGACGATCGACGGCCGGGATCGAACGGTGAGTGGCGCCGGGTGACGAGGGACTTCGACCTCGTTACCGTGTCGGCCCCCGACGGGGCCGTCGTCATCGCCGTCGAGGGTGAGCTCGACATGCTCACGGCCCCCGAGCTCAAAGCACGGCTCTTCGCCGTGATCGGCGTCCACGCGCCGGGAAAGATCGTGGTCGACCTGACGGACTGCGAGTTCGTCGACTCCACTGCTCTGGCGGCCTTCGTGCAGGCAAGGAACGCGCTCGACGGCGATCGGGTGCGACTCGCGCTCGTCATCTCCTCGCCGAGCATCCTGCGGGTGTTCGGGATCACGCAGCTCGATCACGTGTTTGCGATCTATCCCGATCGTGCGAGCGCCCTCGGCTCCGTCCGTCCCGCCGGCGATTCGGCCTGACCGATCCATCGGCACAGGACATATCATTCATTGATATGCCGCGATCGCGCGGCGTGCGTATGAGATCGCCGAGGGTCCCCACGGCGGGAGCGACGAGGAGACTGGCTGCGGGCCGAACAAGAGCTCCGCGGCGCGACCGAGCATGCCACGACCGAGCATCCGGCACCGGAGAAGCGCCGCAGGAGCCGCATCGTGGCGGCATCTGCGGCGGAGGCCAACTGACGCCGTAGCCCCGCAGGGTTCCCGCGCTCTCGCGCGCGGAAGCTCGGTCTCACTGTTCTGCAGCCGCCGGATCGGGCCGTAGCGGCTGGTCTCTGGCGCTTCCCGTCCGGCGCGGGACGAGCCGCCAATCCGGTCGCGGCGGCTGCAGAACACACGGCGACCTCGTGGCCCGAGGCGGCGGAGGCGCGGATTCGCCTCAAGAAGCGGCGAGGGCGAACGGGGTCCCCTCGGACTCGCGGCAGATCGCCCAGCGCTCGCCCGGATGGACGATCTCTCCACCCAGCTCGAGCACTCGCGCGATCGCGGCCGCCATGTCCCCGACGGGGAAGTAGGGAAGCGAGAAGCGGTCACCGGGCCCCGTGCCACGCTCGTGGACGCCGAGGGCGATTCCCTCGTACTCCGCCTGCCAACCGCTCCCATCCCCCGGGGCTCGAGGGTCGAGCTGCATCTGCAAGAGCCCCTCCCAGAACTTCCTGGCACGGCCGGAGTCATCGGCGGGAAGCTCGATGAGCACCTTCGGCGTCAAGCCGCCACCCTACGTCTCAGGCCTGCTCGACTGCGGGAGCGCTGGTGGGGACGTGACCGTGCGTTGCGCCGGGTACCGGCCCGTCGTGCTCGATCGCGAACCGCGGCAGGCGCCGATCGAGCCACTCCGGGAACGCCCACGTCCGCGAGCCCAGGAGGTGCAGGACGGCGGGCAGGAGCACGCAGCGGATCACGAGCGCATCGAGGAAGACAGCGCTCGCGAGCCCGAGCCCGAACAGCTCGATCACGCGCTCGCCGCCGAGGATGAACGACGCGAACACGACGACCATGACAGCAGCCGCGGCGGTGATCACGCGCCCGGTCTCGATCAGGCCGTCGCGCACGGCGGCGCTGTTGTCCTTCTGCAGCATCCATTCCTCGTGGATCCGCGAGACCAGGAACACCTCGTAGTCCATCGAGAGGCCGAAGACGATCGCGAACATCAGCACCGGCGCGAACGCCTCGATCGGGCCCGGGCTGATCCCCGGGAACCAGCCGAGCTGGAAGACGGCCACGAGGACGCCGAGCGCCGCGCCGATCGAGAGCAGGTTCATCACGGCCGCCTGGATCGGGATCACGATCGAGCGGAAGACGACGGCGAGCAGGAGCGCCGAGAGCAGCACGACGATCGCGACGAACAGCCACAGCTTGCTCGCGAGGACGTGCGAGAAGTCGATGAACGTCGCGGTGACGCCGCCGACGTAGACGGCGGCGCCGGTGCGGGATGCGATCGGCGGGATCACGTCGTCCCGGAGGAGGTTCACGAGCCTCGTCGTCTGCGTGCTCTGAGGCGAGGAGTTCGGGTAGACGCTGAGCACGGCGGTGTTGCCCGCCGGGTTCAGCTTCGGCGGCGTGACCGACGTCACGTCCGGTGCCTTCGAGATCGCGGTCCGCAGCTCGGTCAGCGCCTCCGAGCGGTGCGCGGCGGGAAGCTGCGCCACGATCGTGAGCGGCCCGTTGAAGCCTGGGCCGAACCCTTCGGCGAGAAGATCGAAGGCGTGCCGGGTCGTGAACGAGCCCGGGTCGTTCCCGGCGTCGCTCGACCCGAGCCTCAGCCAGAGTGCCGGCGTTGCGAGGGTGAGCATCAGCGCGGCGGAAGCGACCGTCGCGATCAGCGGACGCCGCTGGATCAACCCGATCCACCGTGCCCAGAACACGGAGCCGGCGGCCGCGTGCGCGGGCTTTCGCCGGCGACGGACGAGCCGTGCAAGCCGGCCCGGCTCGCCGACTCTGCGGCCGAAGAACGTCAGCAGGGACGGCAGGAGCGTGAGCGAGGCCGCGAGCACGAGCATCACCGCGATCGAGGCGGCGATCG
>DASZLW010000133.1:0-3917 GCA_035552175.1 Gaiellaceae bacterium
CTCATCATCGTCACGCCCGCGAGGATCATCGTCGTCGGGCTCCGGCCGCCCGCCGAGCGTCCGAGGACGTAGGTTCCGGCGACGGCGATCGAGCCGCCGGCGAACGAGACGAGCGGGATCAGGTCGTAGGTGTCGAGCGCACCGTGCGCGTAGACGATCGCCATCGTCGCGCCGAGCCCAGCACCCGCCGCGATCCCGAGCAGGTAGGGGTCTGCGAGCGGGTTCCGGAAGACGCCCTGGTAGGACGCGCCCGCGAGCGCCAGCATCCCGCCGACGAGCATCGCGAGCACGACCCGCGGCGCGCGCAACTGCCAGAGGATCGCGTTGTCCCCGGCAGACATGCCCGAGTGGACGTGCAGGAACGGCAGGTTGGACGCGGCCGAGCGGACGATCGCGTCGACGCCGATGTTGACGGGCCCGATCGCGAGCCCCACGAGGGAGGCCACGACGAGCAGGGCGGCGCCGACGGCGATCGGGACGGCTGTGCGCCCCGACCGCACGCGGACGCCGCCCGCGCCACGCGCTCTGACGAGCCCCGCGATCACCTCATCCGCTCTGCGCGTCGATCGTCCGCACCTTCGCGGCGACCGCCTTCACGAAGTCGACCACCCGCGGCCCCCAGCGCGAGGCGATGTCGTCGCTCACGGGCACGATCGCGCCCGACGAGACGGCCTTGATCGTGCTCCAGCCCGGCCGCGCCTTCACCTTCGCGGCCGTCTGCCCGCAGCACTTCGTGTCGGCGAGGACGATCAGGTCGGGATCGGCGCCGACGATGTACTCGCCGGAGAGCTTCGGGTAGCCCGAGCTGCTTCCCTTGGCGGCGTCGGCGATGTCCTTCAGCCCGAGCATCTTCAGGAGCTGCCCGGCGAAGGTCGTCGAGGTCGACGAGTAGTAGTCGGGGCTCAGCTCCTCGTAGAAGCTCAGGCTGTGGCCCTTCGGGATCGACGCGACCTGCTGGGCGATCTCGCGCTTCATCTTCGAGACGACGGCCGCGGCCCCCGAGGCATGCCCGGTGAGCTTCCCGAGCTGCGCGATCTGCGAGTACGCCCCGGCGAGCCCGACGGCGGGCGGGTCGTAGACGACGGGGATCTTGAGCTTCTGGAGCGCCTCCTTGATCCCGTTCGCGTCCTCGGTGATGACGACGAGGTCCGGGTTGTAGCCGGCGATCGCCTCGGCGTTCGGGGTGTAGCCCGAGAGCTTCGTCATCGGGGCGCTCGGCGGGTAGTTCGACTGGTTGTCGACCGCCACGACCTGCTTGCCGGCGCCGATCGCGAAGAGATCCTCGGTGGCGGTGGGGGAGAGCGAGACGATCCGCGTCGGGAACGACGCGTGGCGCGCGCCGGCACCGCCGGCGGCGGCGAGAGCGAGAGCGGCGACGGCCAGGGCTGCGACCCCGGCGATCCTGCATGTGGCCATAAAAAACCTCCGCGTGTTAGGCGGAGGGAGGTGGCTCGGCGGCGTCCCGCGCGAACCGCCCTTCCTCCGAGGGCTGAGTTCGAACGGCTCGGCGCAGGCGACCTGGCTCGTCCCCGTGCCGGAGCTCGGGGCATCGCAGTTGCGGGACAGCGCCGGATTCACACCGGCTTCGCTGCTACCTCACCGACCGGGGATATGTGCCCGGCGCGGTCGAGGATAGCGCAGCTCAGTGGCGCGCGTTCAGGCGGTCGAGCTCGGAGGCGAGCGCCCGCGCCGACGTGGCGCCCGCGGCGATCGCGACCACTTTCCCGTGCGGGTCGACGGCGAGGATCGACGGGTAACCGGCGACTTCGAGCCGCTGCGTCACGGCCGGCGGCAGCGAGATCGAGGGGAACCTGATCCGCTCGCGCTCGATCAGCGTCCTCGCCGGCGCCGGGAGGTCTGCGACGTCGAGGCCGAGCACCGGGATCGAGGAGTGGCCGAGCACGAACACGTTCAGGCCGCTCATCCCGCGGGCGCACGGTGGGCAGTAGCTCTGCCACACGATCACGAAGCCGGCCTTCCCGGCGAGGATCGACGTGCCCGTGGCGTTGCCGGTGCGAAGGTCGGCGCCGGCGAAGGCCGGCAGGCGAAACGGCTTCGCGAGCGCCCGGAAGGGCGGCGCAGGCCCGAACAGCGCGCCGTAGGAGAAGCCGAGGGCGACCGCCAGCGTCGCGGCGGTCGCCGCGGCGGTCGCGAGGCGCCGCGAACGGCGGCGGCCGAGCGCCCGGTAGCGGTGAAGCGCCCCGCCGAGGTCGTGGAGGAGGGTGTCGATGTCGGTCGGGTGTTCGGTCATCGCCGTTCTCCTATCTGGGGTCGTAGGGTGTTGAGCGCGCGGAACACGCGGGCGCGGGCGGCCTCGGGGCTGATCCGGAGCCGGTCTGCGACCTCGGCGTAGTCGAGCGACTCGACGACGCGAAGCTGAAGCGCCTCTTTCTGCTCGTCGGGGAGCCCGTCGAGGGGCTCGCTCAGGCGCTCGAGCTCCTGCTCGGCCGCGAGCCGATCGAGGACGCGCTCGGCTCCGTCGGCCTCGGGAAGCGGAAGCCCGAGGCGGGCCCGCGCACGCGATTCGATCGCGCCGTCGCGGCGGAGGCGCAGCACGAGGTTCCGGGCGATGCCGTGGAGCCACGGCCCGGCGCCCTCGCCTCGGTCGTCGAACCGCTTCGAGGCGAACCAGGCGGCGGCGAGCGTCTCCGCGAGGATCTCCTGGGCGAGCGTCTCGTCGCGAAGCTCCTTCCTGAGCCAGCCCTGGAGCGCCGCGGCGTGCCGGCGGCACAGGACGACGTAGGCGTCCGGGTCGCGCCGCGACCGCCGCAGGAGCTCTGCGTCGGAGCGTGGATCGCCGGTTCCGTCACTCATCGTCACATGCTCATCACACTTCGTACGGAGCGCGTTACGCGCCAGGGGTCATACTCAGCTCGTGCGGGCCGCGCTTCTCACGATCGGCAACGAGGTCGTCTCGGGTGACATCGTGAACACGAACGCGACCTGGCTCTCGCAGCGCCTCGAGTCGCTCGGCGTGCGGGTGGTGCTCGCGGCGGCGGTTCCGGACGAGATCGACATCGTCGCCGAGTTCGTCAACCGCGAGAAGCTGAGGGTCGACCACCTGATCGTCACGGGCGGTCTCGGCGGGACGCCCGACGATCTCACGCGCGAGGCGCTCGCGGCCGCGTTCGGCGTCGAGCAGGTCGAGGTGCCCGAGCTCGCCGCCGACCTCCGCCAGCGGTTCCCCAAGCACCCGGACTATGCCGCGCGGTGGGCGCTCCTGCCGGCGGGAAGCCGGCCGCTCCGGAACCCGCACGGCGGCGCGCCGGGGTTCGTGATCGAGAACGTCTGGGTGATGCCCGGGCTGCCGTCCGAGATGGAGGCGATGTTCGACGCCTACGCCGAGAAGTTCCGGGGCGCCCAGCCGATCGCCTCGTGGCGCCGCGCCTACTCGACGCGCGAGAGCGACATCGTCCACCTGTTGACCGCCGCGAACGTCCGCTGGCCGAACGTCTCGATCGGCTCCTACCCGCGCTTCAAGGCGGACGGGCCGGAGGTCGAGATCGTGCTCAAGTCGGCCGACGCGAAGGCGCTCTCGAAGGCGAGCTCGTGGCTCGAGCGGGAGCTGGCGGTCGTCGTCCCGAGGTAGGCAGCCTCTACCTCGAGTGGAGCCTGACCCTCACACCTTTTTCGTGTCGCGGCGGTAGGCCCAGCGCGCCGCGAAGATGCCGGCCACGGCCCACACGACGACGACGACCCAGCCGGTCGTCGACCACGCCTTCCCGCCGAGCCCGACATGGCCCGCCTGGACGAGCCAGTAGGAGGGGAGTGCCTCGCCGATCTTCTGGAATGCGCCGCCGGTGATCGGGAACCAGGTGCCGCCGAGGAAGGCGAAGAGCGCGGTCGCGCCGCCCATCACCGGGCCGACGGAGTCGGGGGTGACGAAGTGCCCGATCACGATCCCGAGCCCGGCGAAC
>DASZLW010000134.1:0-1514 GCA_035552175.1 Gaiellaceae bacterium
CGCGAGCGGGCCGACGAGCACGGCGCTGCTCGTGCAGGCCGCGGACGTCTGGCTGACGCCGCGACCGAGCACCGAGCGGGTGCCGGCGCGGGCGACCGGGGTCGGCCGCATCCTCGGGACTCAGGTCCAGCCCGGCTGACGGACCCGCACCCGGGCGCCGGACCAGCGCCGGCAGGCTCAGCAGCCGTCCGCGTCGCAGGTCTCGCCGCCGCTCAGAACCGGTGACGGAACCCGCGCGGACCACCCCTGGCGCAGCAGGTCGAGCAGGGCGTCGGGGGGATGGGCGCCGGACGCGCCGAGCGCGCGATCGACGACGAAGGTCGGCACCGCGGTGATCCCGAGCGCCCTGGCGTCCCGCTCGTCGTCGCGGACCTTGCGGGCCAGGCCGTCGTCGGCGAGGGCGGCGCGGACGTCGGACTCGGGAAGGCCGACCTCGCCGGCGAGGCGGACCAGCGTCTCGTGGTCGCTGAGCAGGTCGCCGCCGGTGAAATAGGCCGCGAGCAGGCGCTCCTTCATCGCGTCCTGGAGGCCGTGGTCGGCGGCGAGGTGGATGATCCGATGGGCGTCGAACGTCGCCCCGCTGCGGGCGACGTCGAAGCGGAAGTCGAGTCCCTCGGCTGCGGCGGCATCGGTCACGGTCTGCTCCATCTGCCGGGCTCGCTCGACCGTGATCCCGTACTTCTCGGCCAGCCGGACGGATCGATCGCCGGCCCGCTCGTGGGGGGCGTCGGGATCGAGCTCGAAGCTCCGCCAGGTCACGTGGACCTCGTCGCGATGCTCGAACCCGGCCAGGGCGGTCTCGAACCGGCGCTTGCCGATGTAGCACCACGGGCAGGCGACGTCAGACCAGATCTCGATTTCCATGCGCGAGCTCCTTGGTTGAGTCAGCAACTACTTCGAGTCTAGTCCTTTGCAGGCTTACCTTGTCCCGGACGACTCGAACACCGTTCGAATCCGAACACCGTTCGCATCCGAACACCGTTCGCGAACCCGAACACACCGTTCAAAATCCGAACACCGTTCAAAATCCGAACACCGTTCGCGAACCCGAACACCGTTCGAATCCGAACACCGTTCGCACTCGTTTCCAAAGACCGCGACCACCGACTCGACCCATCGAGAAGGCAGCCGGGAAGCCGCGGCCGGGTGTCTCGATGGATAATTCGCCCAGTGGGCCACGCAAGCGTGATCAGGCGAGCCGGTTGGAGCCTCGTCGTCGCGGGTGCGCTCGCGACCGCTGGCTGCGGGTCGAGCTCGTCGAAGACGAGCAGCCAGGCGAGCGCCGCGAAGGGCACGACGGCGACGGCGATCCCGCCGACAAGCTCGCTCGCGTCGCTCGGGACGCTCCGCCCACCCGGGCCGCCGGGCTCGATCGGTCCGGAGGGAGTGCCGATTCCCAACGTTCCGGCCGTCGCCGACCGGACGTCGACGGCGACCGGCGGGACGGTCGACGGAATCCAGTGCCTCGGGTCCGAGCAGACGCTGTTCCACATCCACGCTCACCTGACGCTCTT
>DASZLW010000135.1:0-2005 GCA_035552175.1 Gaiellaceae bacterium
CGTGCTCTGCCGATCGAGGAGATCGCCGCGTCGCTCGCACGCGTCCTCGGCAACGGTGGCGCCGGGCTCGCAGCGCGCCTGCCCGTCCTCCGGCCCGCCGTGATCGGCCAGCTGACCGAGGCGGCGTCACGCCAGAACGGCCTGATCGGAGCGGCCGTCTTCGTCCCCGGGGTCGACATGCCGATGCTGACCCTGAACCAGGTTCGGCTCGTGCTCCGGATCGCGATCGCGAGCGGCCGCGAGGTCGACTCGAGCCTCTGGCCCGAGGTGCTTGCGGTCGTCGGGGCCGGGTTCGGCTGGCGTCGCGTGGCGACCGAGCTCCTCGACTTCGTCCCGGTCGCGGGCTGGGCGGTGAAGGGAGGGATCGCCTTCGCCGGGACGCGCGCGATCGGCGAGGCGGCGCGTCGCCGATTCGCCTCCTGACGGCCATCTCGGGTCTGCCCGCGCGGTCCGTCCGACCGCGGTCCTACATTCTCTTGCAACCGGGAGGAGGATGGAAATGGGCCTGACATCGAATGACGAAGCACACGAGCTCCTGATGATCGAAGAGGCTGACGCATGGTTCGAGTACGCCGATGCCACGAAGGTCGAGCGAGGGACGCGCTACGCCGAGCTCGAGCCCTGGGCCTGGTCGCGACTGCAGCAGCGCCTCCGGTTGGTCCGGTCGAGCCGTGCGCGGCTCGAGCCGCTCAGTGAAGCCGCCTGAGGATCCCGCTCCGCCCCTTGCTAACCTTTCGGCAGGCAATGTCGATGCACTCATCGCCGATGTCTTCACCATCCGCCCATAGCGCGCGCCCGCATGCACCGAGGCTGCGCGCCTTCCCAATGAAGGAGATTCTCTTTGCCACTACCGTGGTTCCGTCGCCAGAAAGCGAAGGAGGAACAGGCGCCGCCCGCGGCCGCCGTTCCGACTGTCGAACCTGATTTGCTTCCCCCCTCCGCGCCACCGGCAGAGACGCCGGTCGCGGATGGTCAATCCACTGCAGCCAAGAAGCGCCGCCGGGGTAGCCGCGGAGGCCGCGGTCGCAAGAAGAAGCCGGTGGGTGCCTCTGCGGACGCGTCCGATGGCGGCGGCGAGACGGCCTCGCGGCCCGCGCCCTCGAGATCCGGCGGCTCGCGAACCGCCGAGTCGAAGACCGACCGCCCGGAACGCTCCGAACGCCCGGAACGGGCCGACCGCTCCGACCGCTCGGCCGACCGTTCCGACCGCTCGGCCGACCGTTCCGACCGCTCGGCCGAGCAGCGCAGCGAGCGCAAGGGACGCACACAGCGTCCGCCGCGCCGTACCGCACCCCGGCGCGCTCCGCTTCCGAAGGCGAAGCGCGAGCTGCTCGTCTCGGTCGATCCAGGCGAGAAGCGTGTGGCGCTGATCGAGGACGGCGTCGTCGCCGAGGTCTATCTCGAACGGCCCGAGCAGCGCTCGATCGCCGGGAACATCTACCTCGGCACGGTCGACAACGTCCTGCCCGGGATGGAGGCCGCGTTCGTCGAGATCGGGCTCGAGAAGAACGGGTTCCTGTACGTCGACGAGATCGTCGGCCCGGAGCTCGAGGGCCGCAAGGGCGCCCGCAAGATCCAGGATCTGATCCAGCGCGGGCAGACGGTGCTCGTGCAGGCGGTGAAGGATCCGATGAAGACGAAGGGTGCGCGGCTCACCACGGAGATCTCGCTCCCGGGCCGCTTCGTCGTCTACGTCCCTCACGGGGACGGGCTCGGCGTCTCACGCCGGCTCGAAGACGACGAGCGCAACCGGCTGAAGGCGATCTGCAAGGAGATCGCCCCGAAGACGGGCGGCGTGATCGTCCGCACGGCGGCCGAAGGCGCGTCCGCCGAGGACGTCGAGCGCGACCTCGACTTCCTGATCCGCCTCTGGGGGACGATCGAGGCGAGCGCCAAGAAGGCCGAGGCGCCCGCGCTGATCTACCAGGAGGCGGAGCTGCCGCTGCGGGTGACCCGCGACCTCTTCACCGGCGACTTCGAGCGTCTCGTCGTCGACCACGACCGT
>DASZLW010000136.1:0-3223 GCA_035552175.1 Gaiellaceae bacterium
GAGGGTCTTGCCGAGGGCGAGCGCCGAGCGGGCCCGGGCAGCTGTGAGCGCCCGGTAGATGCCCCGGCGGCGCCAGGCTTCGAGTGTCGCACCGCCCCAGATGCCGGCGAAATCGGTGCCGGCGACCGGCTCGAGGCGGCCCGCGCTCACGATCTGCCCCTCCACCTCGGCCACCCACAGCTCCATCCCGTCCTCGAGCGCGAGCCGGTGCAGGAGCCCCTCCGCGATCTCGTCCGGATCGGGGCTCCCGAAGACCTTGCCCTGCATCGACGTCATCGCGAGGACCGCCGCTTCGTCGGTCACGCGCCGTAGGGTCACGCCGGCGGGCAGCGGAACCTCGACATCGAGCATCTGCGCTCGCCCGATCATGATCGACTCCGTCTCGTCGGGCTCGAACCCGTGGGCCAGGAGCGCCTCGTTGAGCCCAGGCGCGCGATCGTGACCGCGTGTCTTCCATTCGATCCGGGTGATGACGGGATCTTCCCGGTAGTGATCGAGAGCCCGGCTCACCAGGTCGGGCATCGAGTCGGCACCGACGCCCGCGAGGTCTCGGTAGGTCACGAAACCACGGCCGCCGGCAAACGTGACGAGGCGCAGAGGCCCGAGGTGCCTCACTGCGATCGCGCTCGGGGTCTCGGCATCGGTGCGCAGCTGCTCGTCGTAGGCGAGGAGCCATTGTTCAGCTTCGGTCATGGAACCAGGGTGGCAGCTGCCGGCGCCGTTTGCCAACGCTTCGGCCGCGGCGTCAGGTCTGCGCCGCGAGCGCGTCGAGCAGAGCCTGCCCTTCGGGGGAGCCGAGGCCCGTGCAGGCATCCCAGCCGGTTCCCGCCGTGTACCCGGGTGTGCTTCCGAGCGCGTTCGTGCCGGAGGTGACGTCACGAAGCGCCGCTCCGCCGGCGGCGAGGCCGTAGAGGGCCGGGTTCAGGAAGCCGACCGGCTTGCCAAGCTTCTCGTTGACGAGCGCGACGAGCCCGGCCCAGAGTGGCGCGACGGCGCTCGTGCCTCCGACCGTGCTCTGCTGACCGTCGACCTCGATCCGGTACCCGGTTACGGGGTCGGCATTGCCGGCGATGTCCGGCACACCTCGGCCGACGCGATTGCCGTTGATGGACGGCGGGATGCTTGCCGCGTCCTGCCAGGATGGAAGCGCGAAGGTGTCGCTGACGCCGCCTCCCGTCGCGCCGCCGCCGCTGTTCCAGACGGTCTCGGCGGTGATCGTCGTTCCGCTCGCCTCGAGACGGGTGCCGCCGCAGGCAAGCGCGTGTGGGCTCGACGCGGGGAAGTCGACGTGCGCCTTCCCGTCGCCGACACCGTCATCCGCGCCGCTGTCGCCCGAGGCCACGCAGACGGTGACACCGAGGGCTGCAGCGTCGGCGAATGCCTGGTCGAGCGCCCGCTGGGCCTGCGCGGTCCAGCTGCTCTCCGGGCCGCCCCAACTGATCGAGATCACGCTCGGCGCGTTCGCCTGGTCGTGGACGGCGGTCGTCACGGCATCGAGGAAGCCTTGATCGGTGTTCGGTGCGAAGTAGACGGCGATGCGGGCGTCCGGAGCGACCGCTCCGACGATCTCGATGTCGAGCATGACCTCCGCGTCCGGGCCGCTCGGGTCGCCTGTCGGTGCGTTCGCCCCGCCGTCGACGGCGACTGCCGTGACACCCGGGTTGCCGAGGCCGAGCTGCCCGAAGAACGTGTCCAGGTCGGCCTGGCGGTAGCCGCCGCCGAGCTCGATGATCCCCACGCACTCCCCCTGACCGGTCGCGCCGGCCGGGAAGCGGTAGATCGAGCTGACCTCGTTCGGAGGGAACGAGGCGGTGACCGCGTCCGGGTCGGCGATCCGGAAGTGCGTGCGTGCCTGTGGACGGTTGTCGAGCCCGAAGACTCCCTCGACGAGAGGCTCGAGCTCCTCCGGCACCGAGACGAGCCCGTCTCTGCCGCGATACGTCCCTGCCGCGTGCCGGTACTGCCCGAGCTCGACGGAGAAAGCCGCACATGCGTCGGCCGCGCGCCCGGTCAGCACCACACTGCGGCGCTCGGCGCTCGACTCGGCGACCGCCAGGTGATGCGAGCGCGCGAACTCCTCGACCCGCGCGAGCTCATCAGGGTCGGCGCCGTGTGCCGTGGCGAACGCGGTCCGGCTGAGGTACTCACGTTCCACCGGAGCGCCGGCGCCGAAGTCGGCCGCCTCGAACGGCCGCGACTGCGGATGGCGACGGACGACGACGGTGATCGAGACCTGCTCGTCCGGATCGACCGGGCTCAGGAACTCGGCACCGGCCAGGGGCCGCCGATCGCTGCCGGCGACGTGAACCCAGGTAGAACCGCCTTCTATTGCTCGCCTCCTGTACGGATTCTGCCCTCAGCGGGATGCTTCGCCAAGCATGCCCGCTCTGCACGACGAGTAACCACTATCCCCCATCGCGTCGAGGGTCGCGCCGCTCTCCAGGATGCGCCCGATAGGCGCGGCGTTCGACACGGGATTCACCCGCCTGGCGTTTTCGCGAGGTAAATGCGTCCGGGCCTCGAGACTAGATCCATACGAAAACGGAGAGACAGACGGTTGTGCCGACTGGGCGAGAACCACATCACAGAGGCACCGCCTCGATCGCCTATCCACAGAAAGGGACACAATGGGTATCAGCATCTCGTTGCTTCTCGCAGCCGCCGGGGCAGTGCTGATCTGGGCGGTCAATGCGACGTCGTCCGGATTCAACATCCACGTCGCAGGCGTGATCCTGCTCGTGGTCGGAATCATCGGATTCGTGCTCTCGCTCGCCTTCTGGTCGACGTGGGGCGGTTTCGGAGGCCGCAACGTCGATTCGGCCGGCGGCAACAACGTCACCGTCATCGACCGCTGATAGGCGCAAACATGTCGATCTGGCTCCTCATCCTGATCATCGTCATCGTCGTCCTGTTGCTCGGAGGATTCGGTTACAGCCGACGCTGAACGAAAGCTCGTACCTTGACGCCTCTGGGCCGGCACGGAAAGCGTGTCGGCCCGAGGCACGAGCGCGGGATCGAGTGTCAGCGCCTCCACCATTGCCGCAGGTGCGACTCACGCCTCCTGGGAGACCGGTTCTCCTTGGCCGCGGGAATGGCGCAGGTGCGGATGGTTGATCGGATCTGCGTTTACAAGCTCGGCCGGGGTCACGTCCGGCTTCCTCACCTGGAGGAACGCGACGAGGCAGACGATGATCGCGAGGAAGACGTAGCTCGTGACCGACGT
>DASZLW010000137.1:0-15174 GCA_035552175.1 Gaiellaceae bacterium
ATCTCCGGGTGGTCGGCGATCAGCGGCTCGTCACCCGAGTCGTCCACGACGAGCTCGAGTGCAAGCCCCTCCGGATCGTGGATCAGCGTCGAGCCGAACTGTCGCTCGCCGCCGGCTCGCTCGGCCCAGAAGTCGAGAGCCGCCTCGGAGGCGACACGGAAGACGACGCGGTGCACCATGCCGTCGCCGGCGCGGCCGCGCCGGGCGCCCGGGTACTCGAAGAACGTGATGTCGGCGCCCGCGCTTCCCTTCTCGTCGGCGTAGAAGAGGTGGTAGACGGTCGGGTCGTCCTGGTTCACCGTCTTCTTCACGAGCCGCAGGCCGAGCGTGCCCGTATAGAACTCGACGTTCGCCGGCGCGTCGCCCGTGATGCAGGTCACATGGTGGATCCCTTCGAGCTTCATCACCACGTATTGTGCCGCGGCTACGATCCTGCGCGATGAAGTGCGACGTCGCAGTTCTCGGAGGCGGGCCCGGCGGGTACACGGCGGCGATCCGCGCCGCGCACCTCGGCGCATCCGTCGTCTGCGTCGAGCAGGAGGCCGAGCTCGGCGGGACCTGTCTCCGCGTCGGCTGCATCCCGACGAAGGCGTGGGTGCAGACCGCTCACTTCCTGCACCAGGCGCGCGACTCGTTCGCGAAGCTCGGCGTGTCGGTGAGCGAGCCAGAGCTCGACTTCGGCGCCGCGAACGCGTGGAAGGACGGCGTCGTCTCCCAGATGACGGGCGGGGTCGCCTCGCTCTTCAAGGCGAACGGCGTCGACTGGCTCCACGGCAAAGGGCAGTTCAAGGACGCGAACACGCTCGGCGTCGAGGGGAACGAGGACGTCTCCTTCGGCTCTGCGATCGTCGCGACCGGATCGTTCCCGATCAGGCCGCCGATCCCGGGCCTCGACTCTCCACTGTGCGTCGACTCGACCGGGCTCCTCGCACAGACCGAGGTGCCGAAGCGGCTCGTGATCCTCGGCGGCGGGATCATCGGCTGCGAGTTCGCGTCGATCTTCAGGACCTTCGGGAGCGAGGTCACGATCGTCGAGATGCTCGACCGGCTGATCCCGGCCGAGGACGAGGACGCCGCCAGGGAGCTCGCGAAGGCGTTCCGCAGGAAGGGCATCGCGCTCGAGCTCGGCAAGCAGTGCACCCAGGTCGGTCAGAGCGGCGGCGAGCTCACGGTGCACTACGGCGACGGCGAGGCCGTTGCGGCGGACCTCATGCTGGTCGCCGTCGGGCGCGCCCCGCTCGTCGAGGGCATCGGGCTCGAAGCGGCAGGCGTGACGTTCGACGGGCGCACGGGGATCGGCACGGACGATCGCCGCCGCACCTCCGTTCCACACATCTACGCGGTCGGCGACTGCGCCGGCTACTGGCAGCTCGCGCACACGGCCTTCCGCGAGGGCGAGGTTGCGGCGGAGAACGCGTGCGGCCACGACGCAGCCGTCGACAATCGCGCGGTACCGCGGCCGATCTACACCGCTCCCGAGATCGCGGGCGTCGGGCTGACGGAGGCCCAGGCCCGCGAGCAGTACGGCGACCAGGTCGCTGTCGGTCAGTTCCCCTGGGTCGCGAACGCCCGGGCGGTGATGCAGAACGAGACGGGCGGGTGGGTGAAGTCGATCCACGAGACGCGTTACGGGGAGCTGCTCGGTCTCGTGATCGTGGGGCCGCACGCCACCGACCTGATCGAGGCCGGCGTCGTGGCGATCGATGCCGAGTCGACGGTCGAGACGGTCGCCGACGGGATGGCTCCCCATCCGACGCTGTCCGAAGCGGTGAAGGAGGCCGGGCTGGTCGCGCTCGGCCGCGCGATTCACCTGCCGAACCGCAAGCGCGGCTGATCTAAACGGCGGCTGCGAGCGCGGGCTGCGCGTCGCGCGCCCAGTATTTCCGGTAGTCGCCGAGGGTGACCTCGGCCCTCACCCGGGAGACGAACTGGCGCCAGAGCTCGAGATCCGCTGTAGGGCACTCGAGATGGCCGCCGCCCGAGGCGCCGCCGTCGGCGTGTCGTGTGAGGCCTCGCGCGTGCGTCGCCGGATCGCGCACCCAAACGGCCGGTAGCTTCTCGTGCGCGAGGAGCCAGCCGACGATCCTGGCCGCGCGCGCGAATCCGCTCGCATCGGCGCCGAGCCACATCGCGTCGCCGCACTCGATCGAGACACCCTCGCTGTTGAACGCAGCCTCGGTCCATGCGCGGTCGTCGAGGGCGACCATCTGGACGCAGCGACCGGCGTCCGGGCCGGTCTCGCCGGCATAGACGATGTGCGCCGAGGCCTCGTTCGCGGGGTCCATGAAGTGTGCGATCACGCCGTCGATCGACTCGGCCGTCCAGTCGCCGATTCCCCAGCGGTGGACGAAGACATCCTCGGTCCGGGCCCCGTCCGCTCGGCTGCCCATCGCGTCGGTCGGCGCCCATTCGAGGTCAGGGAGGGGGAGCGATCCGATCGGCGGTAGGTGCGTGTACTTCACGGGCGGCAGGCTATCCGCTGTGTCGACATAAGTCAACGAGGAGATGGCGGCGCGCCGGCGATCCACGGGCGTTTTGGCCGATGCCACGTCGGGCACCAGTTCAGGATGGGCACATACACGAAGGCCAATTTGCGGAGAGACGTCGAGAACGTTGCGCCGAAGCACTCGATGCCGCATGAGATGCAGGCACGTTTCGCACGTGCCGCGCTTCGCGGCGAGACGCTCGGGCTGAGCCTGATGACGCTCGAGCCCGGCTTCCGGATCCCGTTCGGCCACAAGCACGAGAGCCAGGAGGAGGTCTACGTCGTCGTGCGCGGGTCGGCGCGGATCAAGGTCGAAGACGAGGTCGTCGAGGTCGCGGAGGGCGACGCGATCCGGTTCGACAAGGACACCATGCGCGACGTCGAGGCCGGTCCCGAGGGCGTCGAGTACCTCGCATTCGGTGCCGGCGAGGACCCCTCGGAGGTCGAGATGGCTCCCGGCTGGTGGGACGGCGACTAGACGAAGCGCCGGGGTAGGTCGACGCCGCGCCGGCGCGGAGGCCCGTGATAGAACGGCCGCGTGGCGCTCGTCGACCTTCGAGGACGCGAGGACGAGGCCGCCGTCCGCGCGTTACTCCAGTTGACCCCGGCTGTCGATCCTGAGGGCCGGCGAGTCATCGGCTGGGAGGACGGCGGCACAGTCGTCGGCTGCGCCGTCGTCTCCCGGGACGGCGACGAGCTTCGCCTTCATTCCGTGGTCGTCACGCCGCCCGCCCGCGGCCGGGGCTCCGGGCGTGACCTTCTCCGGGCCCTCGCCGATGTGGCAAACGCGACGGCGATCGTCGGCGAGTTCGCCGAGACCGCGGCGTCGTTCTTCCGCTCCTGCGGGTTCGAGCTCGGGCCGGAGCGCGACGGCCGTGTGCGCTGTTCGCTGCCGCTCGACGCGATTCCGGTCGCCGAGGATCGCGCCCCGCTCACGCTCGCAGGGATCGACGAGGCGATTCGCGCATCCTGGAGCGCCGAGACCGCCGGCGACTCCTCGACGTGGTCGTCCGAGAACCCGGCGCGCCACCACTGCGATGTGACCTCGGCCCTGATCCGCGAGCTGCTCGGCGGCGAGATCCTGATCGCGAACGTGATCCGGGAGGGCCGCCGCGTCGAGCGGCACGCCTGGAACCGCCTGCCGTCCGGAATCACGCTCGACCTGACGCGGTCACAGTTTCGGAACGGCGAGGAGTTCGACGAGCCGAAGGCGGCGGAGCCGATCGTGATGTACCGCTCGCTCGAACGCTACGAGATGTTCGCGGCGCGCGTGCGGGAGCGGCTCCGTACCGACATCGAGTTGTGAGGTATCTCCTGGACGCGAATGTCGACAGCGAGCTCGTGCCGTAGCGCCTGCTAGGGCCCGAGCAGCTGGGCGTCCCCGAAGACGACCTTCGGGAAGTAGATCCCGCAGCCTGCGGCGCCGGTCGGGTCGGGAAAGTTGATCACGAGCCGCATCCGCGCGACGCCGGCGAGCGAGACGTCGATCTTCGCGGTCGCTCCCGGCACGAGGCTTCCGGATGCAAGCTTGTTCGCATCCCCGACGACGGTGTAGGTCGCGGTCGTCCCGTCCGGGGCCGCCTGATCGAGGCCGACCGTTGCCGTGAAGGTCTCGTACCGGCGCCGAAGGTGGTAGTCGACCCACGCCGAGCCGTTCCAGGCGTTGTAACAGCCGGCGTCGAGATCGACCGGGTGCTGCCACGTGACGCTGTTCGACTCGGTCGGGTCGGTGATCAGGTCGCCCGCCGCGGGATGCTCGTACATGTCGCCCAGATAGGTCCAGTGGTAGACGTTCACGGGCACGTTCGCCGACTTCGCCGCGATGCTCCTTCCGGTGCCGACGACGACGCGATAGGTCGCGAGCCCGGGCGTCTTCGGGGTCATCGTGAACGAGAAGCCGCCGTTCCCCCGCACGGCCGCGGTGCCGACGGTGTGCCACGCGCCCGCCTCGCCGAGCTGGAGCGAGACCTGGCTGCCGTGAGGGTGCGGCGCCAGCTTCCCGGAGATCCCGACCTTGCCGCCGAGCACGATCCACGGTGCGGCAGCGGCGGTGATCTTCATCGTTCCCGGGCTCGAGAGCCGCACGGCGCCGGCGGCTGGGACGAGCGCGAGCAGCGCCGCCGAAAGCGAGATCGTCAGGTACCGCATCCTCATCCGACTTGCCTCATCCCTCCTCCGCCTGAGCGTATGCGGCTTGCCGGCCGGGCGCAATACTCCGCCGGAGATCCCATCCGCCTCCATACCCGCCGCCTATCCTCGGTTCGTGGGCACGAGTCGTATCGAGCTGAGGAAGACGTTCGAGTCCGTGGCCGATCGCTACGACGCGGCACGGCCGTCGTATCCGGCGGCGCTCTATGACGATCTCGTCGAGTCGGCTGCTCTCGTTCCGGGCGCACGGCTACTCGAGATCGGGTGCGGGACCGGCAAGTCGACGGCTCCGCTGCTCGAGCGCGGCTTCCGGGTCGTCTGCGTGGAGCTCGGATCGCGGCTCGCGGCCCATGCGCGAGCGAACCTCGCGGGACGGGCAGTAGACGTCCACGTCGCGTCCTTCGAAGGCTGGCACGGCGAGCCCGAGTCGTTCGAGCTCGTCTACGCCGCCACCGCCTGGCGCTGGGTCGATCCCGCGGTGCGGTACCGGAAGGCCTTCGAGGCCCTCCGTCCGGGCGGTCACCTCGCCTTCTGGAACGCGACGCACGGGTTTCCGGAGGACTTCGATCCGTTCTTCTCGGAGATCCAGGACGTCTACGACGAGATCGGCGAGAGCCACGAAGGAGATTGGCCGCCCGCGTCTCCCGAGTCGATGCCCGACGACGCGGCCGAGATCGAGGCCTCAGGGCTCTTCGACCTGCCGGCCGTGCGTCGCTACGTCTGGGAGGTGCGGTACTCCGCCGACGAGTACATCGCCCTCCTCGACACGTTCTCCGGGCACATCGCAATGGATCCGGTCAAGCGGGAGCGGCTGTACGGCGAGGTCCGGCGCCGGCTCGCCGCGCGCGAGGAGCCTGTGGTGCGGCGCCACTGGTCGGCGATCCTCCACGTCGCGCGTCGCTCGGAGGTCGGTCGTCGGAGCGTGCGATGAAGCGGGACCACTGGGCCTCGACCGACGCTCCCTAGAGGCCGATCGGCTCGTCGCCGCCGACGTGGATCTCCGTCGGAGCCGGCGCGTCGAGCTCCCGCAGGCTGTCGATCCCGCCGTCCATCCCGGTGACCGAGGACTTGAACTCGCGCATGCCGGTGCCGAGCGAGCGGCCGACCTCGGGCAGGCGCTTCGCGCCGAAGAGCAGCAGCGAGAGAACTCCGAGAATCAGCAGATGCGTCGGGCTGAAGAGACCTGAACCCATTGGATGCCTCCTTTGTCTCCCGCGGCCGTCGTGACCGAAGCGGGACACGAGATATTCGGCGTGGGCGGCTCCGCGGTTCGAGGGACGGTTCGAAGCGCGTGGCCGGCGTTCGTCGGTCTACCCGGAACGCCGAGCCACGCGATCACGCGCCGCGGTCATGGAATAGGATCGGCCGCAATGGCGAGCGCCGCCGACGATCTCAAGCGGGTCCCGCTCTTCTCCGACCTGAGCGGCCGGCAGCTGAAGAAGCTCGCCGCGAAGTTCCACGCCCGCACGTTCGACCCGGGGACGAGGGTCGTGCGGGAAGGGGCGATGAGCGGCGTCGGCTTCTTCGTCGTGACGGAAGGTGAGGCCGCTGTCAGCGTCGGCGGCGACGTCGTCGCGACGCTCTCGGCGGGCGATCATTTCGGGGAGGTGTCGCTTGTGAGCAAAAGCGAGCGAACCGCGACGGTGACGGCGGCGACGACGCTTCGATGCCTCGAGATCGCGTTCTGGGACTTCCGCGAGTTCGCCCACCAGAACCCGGATGTCACGTGGAAGCTGCTCCAGCACCTCGTTTCGATGCTGCAGCGCAAGGAATAGGTTGAGTGAGGCCTTTAGAGCCAGCCCTTGAGGGCCTCGATCCGCGCCGCCGAGGCTTCGAGGTGGCCGATCGGAAGCGTGTGGTCCTTCGCCGCCGCCACGATCCTCGCGTACGCGACGTCGCTGTCGGTTTCGCTCGTATAGAGCAGGACGTCGACTCCCGCGGCGATCGCGGTCACCGGCGCCGCAGGGCGGCTGCTCGGCCCGGGTGCCTCCATCGCATCGCTGATCACGACGCCGTCGAAGCCGAGCTTTTCACGAAGAAGCCCGTCGACGATCGGACGTGAGAGAACGGCGGGGACGTTCGACCCGTCGTAGGCGCTGTAGCCCGCGTTCGAGACCATCACCAGCTTGACGCCGGCGGCGATCGCGCGCTCGAACGGGAGGAGCTCGGCGTCGAGCGTCGCCTTCGAGGTCGAGATCAGCACGTGGTGCGTGTCGGTCGAGAGCTGCGCCGTTCCCAGGCCGGGGAAGTGCTTCGCCGTGGCTGCGACGCCGCCCCCACGTTGCACGCCCGCAAGGAACCTCGCCCCGAGCGTGGCTGTCACGTGCGGGTTCCCGCTGAACGTTCGATCGCCGAGCCAACCCGAGGCCCGCGTCGTCGTGTCGAGCACCGGCGCGAGGTCGACGTTGATGCCGAGGCCCTTCAGGTAGGCGCCGGTTGCGTCGCCTTCCGATCCGGCTTTCGCGGCGCTTCCCAGACGTCCCATCGCTGCCGCCGAGAGGTCGGGTGGGCCCGCGGACAGGCGCCGTACCGGGCCGCCCTCCTGGTCGATTGCGATCAGGAGCGGAGGGTTGCCGCCGGCCGCCGCCACCGCCTGGAGCTCCGCGATCGTTGCTGTGAGGACGCTCGGCGTCCCGATGTTGAAGCTGAACAGGATCACGCCCCCGACCTCGCCGGCGCGGATCCGCGAGAGCAGCGCCGCGTCCGGGAGCCTGCCGCTCATCCCCGTCATGATCGATTGCCCGGCCAGCCGTTCGATCGACAGCGGCGGGCTCGCCGTCGCGGAGCCGGCGAGCGTCGCCGCGAGGAACGTGGCGGCGAGCGCTCTACACAGCCACATGGACCTGGCCGGCGACGAGCACTCGTTCGATCTCGACGTTGTCGTCGAGAATCACGATGTCGGCCGGCGAGCCGGCGTCGAGGCGACCGAGCCCGGCCAGGCGCAACGCGCGGGCAGGCACCGCAGTCGCCGCCACGACCGCGTCGGCGAGCGGCACCCCGAGTGCGTGCAGGTTCTGGACAGCCTCGATCATCGTGAGGACGCTCCCGGCGAGCACGCCGTCGGGGCCACGAACCGTGCCCTCGCGCACCTGCACGTCGAGGCTGCCGAAGGAGTAGGCGCCGTCACTCGCCCCGGCGCCCGTGATCGAGTCGGTGACGAGCGAGACCCGCCCGGGCGCCGCGCGCCAGGCGACCTTCACCGTCTCGTCGGCGAGATGCACGCCGTCGAGGATCACCTGGACGACCACGTCGTCGCGGGCGAGCGCCGCGCCGGCGATCCCGGGATCCCGGTGGAGGAACGGCCGCATCGCGTTGAAGAGGTGGGTGACCATGCGCACTCCCAGGTCGAAGGCCGCGTTCGCCTGCTCGGCGGTGGCGTCGCTGTGGCCGAGCGACACGGAGACGCCGCGTTCGAGCAGTCGGGCGATGAGCGCGTCGGCGCCGGGGAGCTCCGGGGCAAGCGTCATCAGCGTCACGGGCCCGCCGTCGAGCAGCCGGTCGAGGAGGGCTCGGTCGGGATCCCGGCGCGCTGTCTCCACGTGCGTGCCGAGTCGTCGCGGCGAGAGGAACGGCCCCTCGAGGTGAACACCGAGGATGCGCGGATAGTCCGGGTCCGTCGGGATCTCCCGCAGCGCGGCCAGGATCTGCTCCTCGGGTGAGGTGATCAACGTCGGCAGGTACGCCGTGACGCCCGTCTCGAGCAGCGCCTCACCGGCGCGGCGGTAGCCGCCGGCGTCCGCGTCGAGGAAGTCGACGCCGCCGAATCCGTTCACCTGCAGGTCGACGAAGCCCGGCACTGCGAGGCCGCGACCGCTCGAGCCGGCGAGACCGTGGCGAACGATCAGGCCGTCTTCGACCTCCACGTCGCCGCTCACGAACCGGCCGTCGACGAGAGCCGCCTCGACTCCGAGCCTCATGAGGCACCGTGCTGCATCCGGACAGTCTAAGACCGCTGCGGCCATTTGGTCAATACCACTTCGCCGGATCCCTTGTTCTCGGGCGCCCCGGTCTATACCATTCCCGGGCAGCAACCGATGGCAGGTATCCACCTCGAGCACGTGCGCAAGTCCTTCGCGGGCGTCGTCGCTGTAGACGGCGTCTCGCTGGAGATCGCCGACGGCGAGTTCCTCGTGCTCGTCGGGCCGTCCGGCTGTGGCAAATCGACGCTGCTGCGCATGATCGCAGGGCTCGAGGAAGTGACCGACGGGCGGATCTCGATCGGCGAGCGCGACGTCACCGAGCTCGCGCCGAAGAACCGCGACATCGCGATGGTCTTCCAGACCTACGCTCTCTACCCGCACATGACGGTGCGCCAGAACCTCGGCTACGGGCTGAAGGCGCGAAAGACGCCGAAGGCGGAGATCGCCCGGCGAGTCGACGAGGTCGCCGCGCTCCTCGGCCTCGACGAGCTGCTCGAACGAACGCCGGCGCAGCTCTCCGGCGGTCAGCGCCAGCGAGTCGCGATGGGGCGCGCGATCGCGCGTGAGCCACAGGCCTTCCTTCTCGACGAGCCGCTCTCGAACCTCGACGCCAAGTTGCGTGTCGGGATGCGCGCCTCCCTGGCGCAGCTGCACCGGCGCCTCGGTGTGACGACCGTCTACGTCACCCACGACCAGGTTGAGGCAATGACGCTCGGCCAGCGCGTCGCGGTGATGCGCAACGGGAAGATCCTTCAGGTCGACACGCCGCACCGGCTGTACGCCGAGCCCCAGGATCTGTTCGTCGCCGGTTTCATCGGCTCGCCCGCGATGAACCTCGTCGAGGCGTCCGTCGCCGCGGGCGTCGTGCGCTTCGGCCAGTACAGCGTCCCGCTTCCCCCGAACCGGCGGCCTCCGGATGGAGCCGTCATTCTCGGCATCAGGCCCGAGAGCTTCGAGGACGCGGCGTTCGCGCCCGGCCTGCCGCGGCTCGAGGTCCTCGTCGAGGTGCTCGAAGACCTCGGGTCGGACGCGCACCTCTTCTTCACCGTCGATGCTCCTTCGATCACCGCCGAGGTGCTCGAGTCGGGAGACGACGCGCGCGGGTTGATCGCGAACAGCGGTGCGCTCTTCACCGCGCGGGTCGACGCGCGGACCGCGGCACTCGTCGGCCACCGCCTCGACCTCGGGGTCGATCCGGAGCGGCTCCAGTTCTTCGATCCCGTGACGGGCGCCAGGCTGCTTCCGGCAGAGAAGCCCGCGGAACTGGCGGTAACGCGTTGACGAAGCAGCGCGAGACCCGCGAGCAGGTCCTCGAGCTGATCGAGACGCTCGAGGTCGGGGACGCGATCCCGTCGGAACGGGTTCTCAGCATCGATCTCGGCGTGTCGCGGCTGACCCTGCGCGCCGCCCTCGACGACCTCGTGCGCGAGGGCCACCTGACGCGCCGCCGGGGCGCCGGGACCTTCGTCGCCGAGCCGAAGGTCGCGAAAGGGATGACGATCTCCTCCTTCAGCGACGACATGCGCCGGCGCGGTCTGACACCTGGAAGCCGAACGCTGGAGTTCCAGACCGTTCCCGCCGGCGCGCGGCTCGGCCGCATCCTCCATGTCTCGCCGTCCGAACCGGTGCTTGCCGTTAAGCGCCTCCGCTCGGCCGATGCGGAGCCCATGGCGCTCGAGCTCCTGCATGTGCCGGAGGCGCTCTTTCCCGGGCTGACGGCGCGGGATCTCGAGGAGAGCTCGTTCTACGACATGCTCGAGGAGCGCTACGGGATCGAGATCGTCGGCGGTACGCAGACCGTCGAGCCGACGGTCACGAACGACGAGGAGTCCGCCGCGCTCGGCGTTCCGCTCCACTCGCCGGCACTCCTGTTCGAGCGCGTGACCCGCTCGTCGAGCGGCGAGATCGTCGAGTTCACGAGCTCGATCTACCGCGGCGATCGCTACCGGCTCGTCTCGGAGCTCGGCGTCGGTGGCCGTCCCGCGATCCCGATCGGGCTTGCATCGCGGCCCCTCGACGGCTTCGCGTGAACCAGGATCAAGCATTGGTACAGACCAGCTATGCGAGCGCCGAAGCCGTTCCGAGTCGGAAGTGCGCGCAAACGGGGAACACGATTTCTTAATTTGGTATTGACATCTCACTCAAGGTTGTGGGAGGATCACCAGCGGTGAGAAGTGGTACTAACCAACTGAGCGGAACTGGGCTCTCGCGTGGCGTCTCTCCTGCGCCCCCCGAGCGGCCGGGCCGCCTGACTCTGGAGGCTTCCAGGTGAAGAGACGAATCATCGCCGCTCTCTGTCTTTCCGCTGTGGTTGCGGTCGCCGTTACAGCCGCATCGCCGGGGGCAACGAAAAAAGCAACCGCCAGCAACCTCACGGTCTGGCTGCAGGTTGACGCACAGTCCGGGTGGCCGAAGGTCGTGGCGGCAGCGAACAAGGCGTTCGAGGCCGCGAATCCGGGCGTCACCGTCAACGTCCAGTACCAGCAGTGGAACACGCATCTCCAGAAGTTCGACGCGACACTCGCGGGCGGTGACGTCCCCGACGTGATCGAGATGGGCAACACGGAGATGACGAAGTACATGGCCGCCGGCGCATTCGCCGATCTGACCTCTGCCAAGTCGATGTTCCCGAACTCGTCGACCTGGTTGAAGGGCCTTCAGGAGTCGGTGACCTACGACGGCAAGCTCATGGGCGTGCCGTACTACGCGGGCTCGCGCATCGTGATCTACCGCAAGGACATGTTCAAGTCGGCCGGCATCACGACGACGCCGACGACCCTCGCCCAGTTCACGTCCGACGGCAAGAAGCTGATGGCCGCGAACAGCAGCGACAAGACGTTCTCGGCGTTCTACGTCGCGGGCAAGGACTGGTACTCGGCACTCGCATTCGTCTACGACTACGGCGGGCAGATCGCCACGCAGTCGGGCGGCAAGTGGACGGGAACGCTCAACCAGCCGAAGGCGATCCAGGGGTTGACGGCGTTCAAGAACGCGTTCCTCGCGCTCTCGAAGGCGAGCAAGTCGACCGACGAGGCGAACCCGTTCCCGACCACGCCGTTCGCTCAGGGCCATGCGGCGTCGTTCGTCGGCCCGGGCTGGCAGTTCGGTTACGCGCTCGACCCGAAGGCCGGTAACCCGAAGCTGAAGCCCGTCATGGGCGCCTTTCCGATGCCGAGCCACATCGCCGGCAGGACGATGCCCGCGTTCCTCGGCGGCTCCGACCTGGCAATCCCGGCGGCAAGCTCGAACCAGACGCTCGCCGAGCAGTGGATCGCCGACTACACGGCGAACGCTCAGATGACGGGCATCGTGAAGGCGGGCAACCTGCCGAACACGACCTCGCTGCTGAACCTGGTCAAGGGCACGCCGGGTGCGGCCCTTGCACAGTCGGCGAAGTCGACCTGGTTCGTCCCGACCGCGAAGAACTGGACGAACGTCGAGAGCTCCAACGTCCTCCGCACCATGCTCACGAACATCCTCGTCGGCAAGGAGACCGTCCAGCAGGCCGCAGCGTCGGCGAGCAACACGATCACGTCGATCCTGAACGCCGGCACCTGAGCCGACGGAGAGGAAGGACGCTCTCCGTGTCGAGCGGCTCGGTACCTGTTGCACCATCAGATGCCGCCGGAGCAGCCCTAGGGCCACTCCGGCGGCATCGCCGCTTCGAGCGCCGGCGGCTTGCGCAGTCGGCCGTTCCGTACGGATTGATCGCGCCGGCAGTGATCGTGATCGTCGCGATCCTCGGCTACCCCGTCTACTTCCTCGTCCGGCTCTCGTTCGAGCAGTACGGCCTGACGGAGCTGATCCAGCACAAGGGCCGCTGGATCGGGCTGCACAACTTCACGACGATCCTGAGCGACGGCGAGTTCTGGCGCGTCGTCCTGCGCTCGGTCGTCTTCACCGCGGTCAACGTCGGGCTGACGCTCGTCCTCGGCACGCTGATCGCGATGCTGCTCAAGCAGTTGGGCTCCTTCATGCGGATGGCGATCACCGTAGCGCTCGTCCTCGCGTGGTCGATGCCGGTCGTCGTCGCGGCGCAGCTCTGGCTCTGGATGACGAACTACGAGAACGGCGTCGTCAACTACCTCTTCACCGAGCTCCACTTCGGCAACTTCATCCAGTACGACTGGTTCGCGAACTCGATGGTCGGGTTCGCGATCATCACGACGCTGATCGTCTGGGGCGCGGTCCCGTTCGTCGCGATCACCGTCTACGCAGGGCTGACGCAGGTGCCGGGCGAGCTGCTCGAGGCGGCGCAGATCGACGGCGCGGGCGCGTTCGGGCGCTTCCGGGACGTGACCTTCCCGATCCTCAGGCCGATCTTCGTCATCCTCGCGAGCCTCTCCGTGATCTGGGACTTCCAGGTCTTCACGCAGCCGTTCCTGCTGCGCCTGCAGCGGCCCGACCCCGACTACTGGTTGATGAGCATCTACGCCTACGAGAAGTCGTTCGGGATCAGCGAGTACGGCCTCGGGTCGGCGATCGCCCTCGTGATGCTGCTGCTCATGCTCGGAGTGACGTTCTTCTACATCCGCCAGATGGTGCGGATCGGGGAGGTCCGGTGAACGCGGCGCATTGGCCGCTCCGGCGGATCATCCGCCGTAGCGCGCTCAACTTCGCGGGCCTCGTCGTGTTCGCGGTGATGATCTTCCCCGTCTACTGGATGGTGGCGACCGCGTTCAAGCCGGGCGTCGACATCACGAGCTACACGCCGAAGTGGATCCCGCTCCATCCGACGCTCGTCCACTTCACCGATGCGATCCACCGGCCCTACTTCTGGGACGACGTCAAGAACAGCCTGATCATCGTGTGCGTCGTCGTGGCGCTCTCGATCGTGCTCGCGTTCCTGTCGGCGGTCGCGCTCGCCAAGTTCCGTTTCACGGGCCGGAAGGCGTTCATCGTCCTGATCATCGTGATCCAGATGCTCCCGGCAAACGCGCTGATCATCCCGCTGTACGTGGTGCTTGCCCGCTACCACGAGGTGAACCAGCTGAGCGGCGTGATCATCACCTACCTCACGTTCGTGCTGCCGTTCTCGATCTGGACGCTGCGCGGGTTCATCATCGGGATCCCACGCGACCTCGAGGAGGCGGCGATGGTCGACGGGAACAGCCGCTTCGGCGCGTTCATGAAGATCCTGCTGCCCCTGGTCGCGCCCGGCCTCGTCGCGACGTCGATCTTCGCGTTCATCCAGGCCTGGAACGAGTTCATCTTCGCCTACATCCTGCTGAGCGACGGCCAGAAGCAGACCCTCACGATCTGGCTCTCCAACTTCCTCGGCACGAGCCGCGGGATGGACTGGGGCGCATTGATGGCGGCCTCGACCCTGACGGCCATTCCGGTCGTGATCTTCTTCCTGCTCGTCCAGCGTCGGATCGCCTTCGGGCTCACGGCCGGCGCGGTGCGGGGATGAGCGTGGCTCTCGAAAAGCTTGCGGCGGCCTGCATCTTCCCGAGCTTCCCCGGGCTCGAGGCGCCCGACTGGATCCTGCGCCGGCTCGAGGGCGGGATCGGCGGGATCTGCCTGTTCTCCTACAACGTGCGCGATCGCGAGCAACTGGCGGAGCTGACGGGCGTGCTCCGCGCCGGACGCGACGATCTCCTGATCGGGATCGACGAGGAGGGCGGCGACGTCACCCGGCTCGAGTCCGGCCGCGGCAGCTCGTATCCGGGAAACGGAGCGCTCGGCGTGGTCGACGACGTCGCCTCGACCGCACAGGTCGCCGCCGCGATCGGCGCCGACCTGGCCGCGGTGGGGGTGAACCTCGATTTTGCGCCGGTGGCGGACATCAACGTCAACCCGGCGAACCCGGTGATAGGCATCCGCTCGTTCGGAACCGACGCCGGGCTCGTCGCTCGGCATGTCGAGGCGTTCGTCACCGGCCTGCAGTCACAGGGTGTCGCAGCATGCGCGAAGCACTTCCCCGGTCATGGCTCGACGTCGCAGGACTCTCATCTCGAGCTGCCCGAAGTCCTCGGCGACGTGCGCGACGGGCTCGGGCCGTTCCGCGCCGCGATCGCAGCCGGCGTGCAGACGATCATGACCGCGCACGTGTCGGTTCCCGAGCTCGACCGCCTGCCGGCGACGCTGAGCCATGCGGTGATGACGGGCCTTCTGCGCGACGAGCTCGGCTACGACGGGCTCGTGATCGCGGACGCGCTCGAGATGAAGGGCGTGAGCGCCACCGTCGGCGTCGAGAAAAGCGCTGTGCTGGCGCTCGCAGCCGGTGTCGATGCCCTCCTCATCGGCCACGATCTGCTCGAGGAGTGGGTGGTCGCGGTTCAGGCCGCGCTTGTCGACGCGGTCGTGTCGGGCGAGCTTCCCGAATCGCGCCTGCGCGAGGCGGCAGGACGTGTCGCTCGGGTCGGAGCTTGGGCAAGCCGGAGTGGCGGCGACGGAGCGATCGATCGTGAGGCCGGTCGTGCGGTCGCCCGCCGGGCCCTTCGCGCCGACGGCGATCTCGCGCTCCACGAGCCGCCGCTCGTCGTCGAGCTGCGCGCGCGCGCGAACATCGCGGCCGGAGACGCCGAGCACTCGGTCGGCTCGGTCCTGCAGGGCCGGCTGCCGGGCTCCGACTCTGTCGTGCTCGACGAAGCTGCCGCCTCGAACCTCGGCTCGACG
>DASZLW010000138.1:0-2477 GCA_035552175.1 Gaiellaceae bacterium
ACCGACGAGCAGCCTTCGGCCGTTCCGACCTGCAGTTCGGTGATCGCCCTCGCTCATGTCGCGGCATCTGTCCACGGCGAGCTTGCAGCGGTGCCGCGCCCCCTCGCGGACATCGTGCCGCTGTCGCAGGGGCTCCTTCCGACGGGCTGGCAGACGTCGCCGGCCGCCGCGGAGGTCGTCTACCCGTCGCGCTCGGGCACGCTCGGCGTGACGGCGCAAGCTGCGACGGCCGGTCGCTACGGGCTCTGGCTCGCGGGCTCCTTCCGGCGCAGGCTCTCGGTCGCGGTCGACGGGCACCACCTCGGGACCTTCCGTCAGCAGCTCAACCATCCGGGCGACGACACGCTGCTCGGCTACGTTCGGCTCACTGCCGGCCCGCACGTCGTCACCCTCGATTACTCGGCGGCGAACGACGCACCCGGGAGCGGCGGCGCGCCCTTCGCCCTGGGCCCGCTCGTCGTCGCACGAGTCACCGATCAGCTTCCCGTCGAGTACGTGAAGCCGTCCGCCGCGCTCTCGCTGTGCGGCAAGCCGCTCGACTGGATCGAGGCTGTCGACGGCTAGGCGCGATCAGACGAATCTCGGAGGATTCTTGGCTGGCCTTTCTGGTCAGTTGACGAGCGCCTCCGAGGGCCGAAAGATCGGTGTCTGACACCGGTTTTCGGAGCTCGAAACCCGCTCCGAGCGGGGCTTTGTACCCTCATCGAGGTCATCCCTCGCGATCGTCTGGCACCGTTTTGCGCCTGAAGGAAGGGCTGTCAGCCGACGGGGCCGTGCGCGTCGAGGAGTTCCTCGATCCGGGCGCGGTGCGCCGCCTCCCACGCGTCCAGGGTCTCCCCGGCTTCTTTCGCCAGCCTCGCCGTCGCCTCGAGCAGCACCTGTGCGGCGCGGGCCGCGGGGACGATCGCGACTCCGTCCTCGTCTGCCACGACGACGTCTCCCGCCTCGACGTCCACGCCTCCGCAGCGGATTCGGCCGCCGAGCGGCAGGACCGCCGACTTCGATCCGGCGACGGCGACCACACCGCGGGCGAAGACCGGAAACCCCAGCTCGCGCACCTCTCCGAGGTCGCGGATCGTCCCGTCGACGACGAACGCCGCCACTCCGCGGCGCTGCGCGACGGCGCAGACGTTCCCGCCCGCGACCGCTCGGCTCGGATCTCCGGCATCCGCGACGATGATCGACCCGGGCGGGGCGCGGTAGATCGCCGCGTGGAACATCAGGTTGTCCCCCGCCGGACATCGCACCGTGAACGCCTGACCGGAGACGCGCGAGGCGGGGCTCCACAGGGAACGCAACCCCGCGTCCATGACGTGTTCGGGCCCGAGGATGTCGGCGAGAGTCGTCGTCGGGATCTCCCCGAGTGGAACCGTCTCGCTCGCTCCGGCGCCGCTTCCGGTCACCCGCCCGAGGCTACCGGCGAGCGGACCGACCGCCGCACGGAGCCGGATCGAAGGCCATCGTTCGCACTCGCCGGGATGCCTCGAACGAGGGAGCGGCCGTCAAGCGAGGCCGCCCGGCGGTCGATGGATCGGCAACAAGACCAAGCGAAGGAGGCAGCCCGATGGACGTAGCAGGGGCCGAACGGCTGAGGTGGAGAATCGAGCAGCAACAGCACTGGCGCCAGGCGCCGGCGGTGCTCGACGGCCGCCAGCCTCCGACGGATCCCGATCTCGAGCAGCTCGAGAAGGTGGGCGAGCGCATCAGGCTGTACGCGTCGCGCACCACGCGGGACGGCGTCATGCGCGTCTGCAAGCGGCTGGTCGACGGCATCTGGGAGCACGGTGCCGTCACCGAGTCGGGCGCGCTCGAGCCGGCGGGCATCGCTGCGGGTTCGATGGCGCGCGTCGCCTGACGATTTGCCAAGCTCCTCCCGCGCGGCGCGGGAGTGAGAGGGGGCGGTGGCTCCGCCGCGGCAGAGCCACCGCCGTTGACACTGGGGCGACCCTTGCGGGCCACCGAGAGCTCGGCCTGCGCATTCAGCCCGATGCCCTTACCCCGTGGGTGTCCCCACGAAGCTACTCACACGGGATCGCGCCTGCGCCGCTCGGGCGTCCTGGACCACGCTAGCCGGTAGTCCAGTTAGACAAAGGTACGAGTCGGGGCGCCCGGGAGGCTTCCGCATAGCCCACTCGTCCCACCGGGATCCGGTTGTTCGTGCACACTTCGCGGCGATGCCTCCAACGAAAAAACTCCGTGCCCGCGTGCTTCTCGCGGATGACCACAAGCTGATCCTCGACGGCGTGCGCAACGCGCTCGAGGAATCGGGCGAGTTCGAGATCGTCGGCGAGGCGAACACCGGCAGCCAGGTGCTCGCGCTCGTCAAGCGCACCCAGCCCGACATCGTCGTCCTCGACATCCGGATGCCCGGCATGGACGGCCTCGTCTGCCTCGACCAGATCAAGAAGCGCACCCCGGAGGTGAAGGTGATCGTGCTCTCTGCTTCCTCCGACCAGAAGCTGATCGAGAACGTGCTG
>DASZLW010000139.1:0-1611 GCA_035552175.1 Gaiellaceae bacterium
TGGAAGTTTTTGGGAAGCCCCGCGGAAGCGTTTGGAAATTATTTGAAGCTTATTGCACGCCCGGAACTCCCAAGCCGCGGTCGGTTTCGCGGCCCCCCTCCACCACGCTTGCGCGTGGTCCCCCTCCCCCGTTCCGCTAACGCTTCACAGGGGAGGATGACCCGCACGTGCGCGCCGCGCGAAGGAGCGCTGCGCCGCCATCTCCAGCGTCGAGCGTCTCGTCTCCCACCCGCCGCAGGAGACGCGAGCGCTCAGATCACATAAGCCTTCAGCGGCGGAAAGCCGTTGAAGCCGACCGAGGAATAGGTGGTCGTATAGGCCCCGGTTCCCTCGATGAGGACCTTCGCCCCGATCTCGAGCGTGACCGGCAGGAGATAGGGCTCCTTCTCGTAGAGCACGTCGATCGAGTCGCAGCTCGGGCCGGCCAGCACGCACGGGCCGAGCGCGTCCTCGTCGCGCTCCGTGCGGATCGGGTAGCGGATCATCTCGTCCGTCGTCTCGGCGAGGCCGTTGAACTTGCCGATGTCGAGATAGACCCAGCGGACTCGGTCCTCGTCCGATTTGCGCGAGATCAGCACCACCTCCGCCTCGATGATCCCGGCGTTGCCGACCATGCCGCGGCCGGGCTCGATGATCGTCTCCGGGATGCGGTTGCCGAAATGGCGCCGAAGCGCCCGGAAGATCGTCTGCCCATAGGTCTTCACGGCGGGGACGTCACGAAGGTAGCGGGTCGGGAAGCCGCCGCCGAGGTTGAGCATCTGGAGCTGGATCCCCCGCTCGGCGAGATCGCGGAAGATCGCGGCCGAGACTTTCAGCGCCCGATCCCACATCCGCGGATTGCGCTGCTGCGAGCCGACGTGGAACGACAGGCCGTGCGGAACGAGGCCCAGGGCCTGGGCTCGCTCCAGCACGCGCGGGGCCATCTCGGGCGCGCAGCCGAACTTGCGAGACAGCGGCCATTCCGCCCCCGATCCGTCGCATAAGATCCGGCAGAACACCTTCGAGCCCGGCGCCACGCGGGCGACCTTCTCGACCTCGGCCTCGCAGTCGACCGCATAGAGCCGGACGCCGAGCGCGTGAGCCCGCGCCACGTCCTTCTCCTTCTTGATCGTGTTGCCGAAACTGATGCGGTCCGGCGTCGCGCCGGCCGCGAGCGCCTGCTCGATCTCGGCGACCGAGGCGGTGTCGAAGCACGAGCCGAGATCGGCGAGAAGGCTCAGGATCTCCGGCGCCGGGTTCGCCTTCACCGCGTAGAAGACGCGCGTATCGGGCAAAGCTTTGGCGAAGGAGAGATAGTTGTCGCGCACGACGTCGAGGTCGACGACGAGGCGCGGTCCGTCCTGGCGGTTAAAGGCGAGGAATTGCTTGATGCGGTCCGTCATGAACGGCATCCCCCAAGTGCGCGGAGGAGCGTCCGCGCCTGGCAAATGAAGGATCCGTCGGCGATACGGCCGTTCGCTCGCGCGTTGGAGACGCGACGCGACGTCGTTGACCCGCCGACGCGATTGCTCGCCGCCCCCGGAGGCTCAAGTGCCGCCGACGAGGGCCTCGGGCAATCAGCTGCTGCGCCGTAGCCGTGACGCGCCCGAGCGGAATTCGCTCCGGCGTTCA
>DASZLW010000140.1:0-6460 GCA_035552175.1 Gaiellaceae bacterium
GAGAGCGGGCCGGCGGCGACGATCAGCCGCGGGACGTGCCGCTCGACCGCGTCGTTCCAGCGGGCATGGACGAGGGCCGTGTAGACGCCCTTGCCGCGTGCCTCCGGGAGGGTCGCTCCCCCGAGAAGAAGGCCTCCCTCGGGCGTGAAGACGGCACGTCCGAATCCGATCGGCTCGCCTTCGTCGCCGTAGGCGAGGTAGGTCGCGTGGCGGTCGTTTGCCTGGAGCTGCGGCCAGGACGCCTCTGCCTCGGCGCGGCGCCGTTGACGCTCCTCCTCGGGCGCACCGAAGGCCTCCCAGTCGATCTCGAGCGCCCGGAGGACGTCCTCGAAGCTCTCTGCGCGCCGGACCTCGACCGACGGCTCGCCGGCGGGCGGCTCGTCGATCACGAGCGCGGTCAGCGCCGGTGGGTCGTCCGGGGTGAAGCCCGCCCCGAGCAGTCGATCGGCAAGGCCCTCGGGCGTGCTCAGCGCCGAGAGCCACCACGAGGCTTCCTCGAGCCCCTTCAGGCCGAGCATCGCTTCCACACGGTCGATCGTCTGCTCCACCGACTCGCCCGTCAGCCGCAGGCTGTGCACCCACGCCAGGCGCCCGGAGGCGACGAAGGCGAACCCCTCGCCCTGGAACGCGAACGCGTGCGGGCCGCCCGGGAGCCACAATCCGGGCGCCTCCGCCACCGCCAGGAGCTCCTCGTCGGTCGGGCCCGGCGGGGCCGGATCCTCCGGTGTCGCTTCGAGCTCGAGCCCGTTTTCGGTCACATCCTCGTCCATGCGGCAGACGCTAGCGGGAAGCGAAGCCGGTACCCTTGCGGACGACGATCGAGGAGGAGAGATGACCGAGCTGATCGAGGCTCCGCAGGCTGTGAAGGCGATCAACCACTGGATCGGCGGCAAGCGCCGGGAAGGCGCTTCCGGCCGTACCGGGCCGGTCTTCGACCCCGCGACGGGGGTGCAGACGGGAGCCGTCGACCTCGCGTCCGCCGATGAGGTCGACCGCGCGGCGCAAGCCGCCAAGGAAGCCTTCCCCGCCTGGCGCGCGCTGTCGCTTTCGCGCCGCGCCGAGCTCTTCTTCCGCATCCGCGAGCTCTTCGACGCCCACCGCGACGACCTCGCGCGGCTCCTCACGGCCGAGCACGGCAAGGTTCTCTCCGATGCGGGCGGCGAGGTCGCGCGCGGGCTCGAGGTGATCGAGTTCTGCTGCGGCATCCCGACGCTCCTCAAGGGCAGCTACTCGGAGCAGGCATCGACCGGGATCGACGTCTACTCGATCCGTCAGCCGCTCGGCGTCGTCGCCGGCATCACGCCGTTCAACTTCCCCGCGATGGTGCCCATGTGGATGTGGGCGCCGGCGCTCGCCTGCGGGAACACGTTCGTCCTGAAGCCGTCCGAGAAGGACCCGTCGGCGTCGAACCTCACGGCCGAGCTGCTCGCCGAGGCCGGCGTTCCCGAGGGCGTCTTCAACGTCGTCCACGGAGACAAGGTCGCTGTCGACTCGCTGATCGCACATCCCGACATCTCGGCGATCTCGTTCGTCGGCTCGACGCCCATCGCGAAGTACGTGTACGAGACGGCGACGGCCGCGGGCAAGCGCTGCCAGGCGCTCGGAGGCGCGAAGAACCACATGATCGTCCTGCCCGACGCCGACATCGCGATGGCCGCGGACGCCGCCGTCTCGGCCGGGTACGGCTCGGCCGGGGAGCGCTGCATGGCCGTGTCGATGCTCGTCGCCGTCGGCGGCGTCGCCGACGACCTGATCGAGGCGATCAAGGAGCGGATCCCGAAGGTGAAGGTCGGCAACGGCCTCGACGAGGGCTCGGAGATGGGCCCGCTCGTCACGCGCGAGCATCGCGACCGCGTGGCCTCGTACGTCGAGCGCGCGCCCGGCGAGGGTGCGACCGTCGTCGTCGACGGACGCGAGTCGGCTCCCGAGGGCAACGGCTTCTTCCTCGGGCCCTCGCTGATCGACCACGTCAAGCCCGAGATGGACAACTACCGTGACGAGATCTTCGGGCCGGTGCTCGGCGTCACCCGCGTCGACACCTACGACGAGGCCGTGCGGCTGATCAACGAGAACCCGTACGGCAACGGCACCGCGATCTTCACCCGCGACGGCGGCGTCGCCCGGCAGTTCCAGTTCGACGTCCAGGCCGGGATGGTCGGGGTCAACGTGCCGATCCCGGTGCCCGTCGCCTACTACTCGTTCGGCGGCTGGAAGAGCTCGCTGTTCGGCGACCGGCACATCTACGGGCCCGAGGGGATCGACTTCTACACGCGCACGAAGGTCGTCACGTCGCGCTGGCCCGACCCGGCGACCTCCCGGGTCGATCTCGGATTCCCGCAGACGCGTTGATCCGGGCGATCGCGGCAGCGCTCGTGCTTGCCGCGATCCCCGTGGGGACGGCCGCTGCAGCCGCACCGAAGGCTTCGCCCTGGAAACCGGTCACGCTCGAACGGCACAGAGGCTCCGTCACGGCGACCTTGACGTTCGAGCGGCGCAAGGAGGGTTACGGCGCCTACGACTTCCGGGACATGCACCTGCTCGTGGAGAACGGCACCGCAAAGGTGCTCGACCGCGGGATGTGCTCCGAGTCGCGCTGCGCGGTCGCCTCGCAGCACGTCCTCTCGCTGAAGAACGTCTGGGGCGACTCGGTACCCGAGGTCATTCTCGACACCTACACCGGCGGCGCTCACTGCTGCTTCGAGAGCTACATCGTCCTGACCGACGGCGGGCACGCCGGCCGGACGATCTCGCATCTCTGGGGAGATCCCGGGTACAAGCTGATCTCGCATGCCGGCGCCGTCGCGTTCCGGACCGCCGACGACCGATTCGCCTACGAGTTCACCTCGTTCGCCGGGTCGGGGCTACCGATCCAGATCGACCAGATCGGCGCGAACGGCCGCATGAACGACATCACCGGCACGCGGCCCGATCTGATCACGGCCGATGCGAAGGTCTACTGGAAGGCGTACACGAGCGAGCGCGGGAAGCCGGACGGCGACATTCGCGGTGTCGTTGCCGCGTGGTGTGCCGACGAGTACCGGCTCGGTCAGAAGGCCGCGTGCGACGCCGAGCTGGCCTCGGCGCTTGCGAAGGGCTGGCTCGCCTGTCCGGCAGTCTGGCCGCAGAACGCGAAGTTCATCGCCCTCGTCCACAAGGATCTCGCGAAATGGGGCTACTCCGCCTCATCCAAGTGACCCGAGAGGAGCGGCGCGACGAGCGGCGCCCACTCGCGTCCGCGGGCGAAGAGCGCATCGGTCCGGCCGCCCTCCGGATCGAGGTGGGTCATCAGGTTCACCCCGAGGTACCAGACCACGGTGCCGTACGCGATGTCCCTCGTCGGGAGCCCGGGTGGCAGGACTCGCTCGAACGTCGCCTCGGCGAGGCTGACCCAGGGATCCAGGAGCTCGATCACCGTCGCAGCGAGCTCGGGGCGGTTCGCCGAGCCGGCAATCAGCTGCGCGACCACCTGGACGTACCCGGATGCCTTGTCCTCGTGCCAGAGATCGACCATGACCGGGACGAGCGCGTCCAGGGTCGAGATCGGCTCGATCAGCTCCTTGTAGCGGGCGAGGCGTTCCTCGCTCGTCTGCCGAAGCGCCGCCAGGCGGAGGTTCTCGAGCGAGCCGAAATGGTAGAAGATCAGGGCCTGGTTGAAGCCACCGCGCCGCGCGATCGCGCGGGAGCTGGCTCCGGCGAAACCCTCCTCGCGAAGCGTGTCGAGTGCCGCCTCGACGATCGTTTGAGCTGTTGGTTTGGTCATGTGATTCAATCAGTCGCTCAACGGGAAGGACGGTAGCAGGATGAAGGTCGTGATCGGCGGCGGTTCGGGTTTCGTCGGGCGGGCCCTCGTGGGGTCGCTGCTCGAGGACGGCCACGAGGTCGTCGTCCTGTCGCGCCGGCCGAGCCAGGCCACCGGCCCAGGGCGCATCGCCGGGTGGGAGACCGCGGCCCGCGAGCTCGACGGGGCAGACGCGGTCCTGAACCTCGCCGGTGTCTCGATCGGCGGCCCGCGCTGGACGCGCGGGCGGAAGGCCGTGATCATGGCGAGTCGCGTCGACACCACCCGCTCGCTCGCCCGCGCGATCGGGGCCGCAAAGGAGCCGCCGGGCGTCTTCGTCACCGCCTCGGGGATCGACTACTACGGCGACTCCGGGGACGAGATCGTGGACGAGGGGTCGCCGGCCGGCGACTCGTTCCTCGCTCGCGTCTGTGTCGACTGGGAAGCCGCCGCCGCCACCGCCGTTCGGCACGTCGCGGTCCGGACATCGCTCGTGATCGGCCCGGGCGCGCCCGCGATCCGGCTGATGGCGCTGCCGTTCCGCCTCTTCGCCGGCGGTCCGGCTGGCAGCGGCCGGCAGTGGTTCCCGTGGATCCACGTCGACGACGTCGTCCGCGTGTACCGGTGGGCGATCGAGGACGGCTCGCTCCAGGGCCCCGTGAACGCCGTCGCTCCGGAGCAGCTGCGCCAGCGCGACGCGGCGCGCGACTTCGGGTCTGTCCTGCACCGGCCCTCGATCCTGCCGGCGCCTGCCTTCGCGCTCCGGGCGCTGCTCGGTGACGAGGCCGACCTCGTGCTCCACGGACAGCGGGCCGTCTCACGGAAGCTCGGCGAGCTCGAGTTCCGGTACCGCGGCCTGCGGGCGGCGCTCGAGGATGCGCTCGCCTGAGGCGGCCGCGGTCGTCGTCGGCTCCCAAATCCTTACACCGCGGTAACTCCCTCGTGGCCCGATGGAGGCAATACTGAAGGCATGAAACGCGGGCTTTGCGGCTGGGCGTTCGTCGCCCTCCTGATCGTGGCCGTGGGAGTTCCCTCAGCGCTCGCTCACACGAGGTCGACGCCCAAGGTGATCGGGAACGCCAAGGCGGGCAAGACGGCGTTCCAGTCGACGTGCGGCGTGTGCCACAGGCTCCGTGCCGCGTCCTCGACCGGCACGATCGGTCCCGACCTCGACAAACTCGTCTTGACGGAGCCGGTGATCATCAAGGCGATCGCGAACGGCGGAGCGTCGGTGATGACCAAGGCCCGGGCCGCGAAGTACGCGACCGAGATGACCGCGTACAAGGGCGCGCTCACGACAGCGCAGATCCAGGACATCGCGGCGTTCGTCTACAACTCGACGCATCACCCGCTCTAGCGCGAGAACGTCACCGGCTCCCCGAGCAGCCTGGTCGCCGCGGGGGTCGTCTCGGCGATCACCTTGCCCGCCCGCACGACGTAGCGGCGGGTCGCGCGGAGGCGGATCACCTCGAGCGCGCTCGGTGCGTCGAACACCACGAAGTCCGCAGGCTTCCCCGGCTCGATCCCGTACTCGTCCTCGACGCCGAGCGTGCGCGCGCCGCGCTCGGTCGCGCAGCGGAGCATCTCCGGGATCTCCTCGAGGCCGCTCATGTAGGTGAAGTGGAGCGCGAGGTGCGCCGCATCGACCATGTCGGCCTTGCCCATCAGGTACCAGGGATCCATGATCACGTCGTTCCCGAGCGAGACGTTGACGCCCTCGGCGAGGAGCTCCTTCAACTGGGCGAAGCCGCGCCGCTTCGGGTAGGCGTCGAGCCGGCCCTGGATCAGCGAGTTCGCGTACGGGTTGACGACGATGTTGATCCCGGCGCGCTCGAGGAAGCCGCGCAGCTTCGAGGAGTAGTACGGCTCGTAGGAGCCCATCGCCGTGCAGTGGCTCGCGGTCACGCGGCCCGTGAGACCGAACTTCACGGTGTCGTCGGCCATCACCTCGAGGAAGCGCGAGGCGGGGTCGTCGGTCTCGTCGCAGTGGACGTCGATCCGGCGGTTGTAGGCCTTCGCGAGCTCGAACACGCGATGCACCTCGCGGAGGCCGAGCTCGGAGGTCGGCTCGTAGTGGGGGATGCCGCCGACGCAATCCACGCCGAGCTTGACCGCGTTCTCCAGGCGTTCCTCGTCGCCCTCGCGCGCGAAGATCCCGTCCTGCGGGAACGCGGTCACCTGGATCGTCGCGAGGTGCGCGAGCTCGTCGCGCGCGCGCAGGAGGCCGCGCACCATCGCCTCGTTCTCACCGGACACGTCCGCGTGCGCCCGGATGAAGAGGGTGCCCTGCGCGGCCGACCAGCGGACGATCTCGCTCGCCCGCTCGAACACGTCCTGCTCGGTCAGCGACGGCTTGAGCTCGCCCCACACGTGGATCCCCTCGATCAGCGTCCCGCTCTCGTTGAAGCGCGGCCGGCCCGCGGTGAGCGACGCGTCCAGATGGAGGTGGCAATCGACGAGCGGCGCCGTGACGAGCCGAGCCGCCGCGTCGATCGTTGCGGCGCCGTCGAGGTCGAGGGCCTGGCCGATCGCCGTGAAGCGCCCGCCCTCGATCGCGAGGTCGACGAGGCGCCCGTCGAGCAGGCGGGCGTTCCGCACGACGAGGTCGGTCACGCGGCAGGCGACGCGATGTCGACCACCGCGTCCGAGTCGATCCGGCTGTCGTCGATCGTGTGCGGGAAG
>DASZLW010000141.1:0-4145 GCA_035552175.1 Gaiellaceae bacterium
GCCGGAAATAGCGGCAACAGGGCTCGGAGGAGCGTCCACGACGTGCCGGTGCCACATCTCGAGCTGCAGGAGGGTCCAGAGCCGGAGCGAGTGGTCGGCAACTGCGTCGCGATGCTCGCGAATCAGCTCCTCGACCTCGCTGCGGCGGAAATAGCCCCGGCCGAGAGCCTCCGGGTCGAGGAGAACGTCCCTCGGCAGGTCGCGCAGCTCTTCCCGGAACCAGCGCGCGAGCGGAACGGCGAACCCGCGCTTCGGCCGGTCGAGTATCTCCGGCGGAAGGACTCGGCGGAGCATCCGCTTCAGGAGGAGCTTGCCGTCGCCGTCGGCGAGCTTCAGCGCGGGCGCCAGAGAGGCCGCGAACTCCATGAGTCGGTGGTCGAGGAACGGCGAGCGTGCCTCGACCGAGTACGCCATCGAGGCGATGTCGATCTTCGCGAGCAGGTCCCCCGGCAGGTACGTCTCGACGTCTGTCGCCATCATCAGCTCCACCGGATCCGTGGCGCTCGAGGCCTCCCACGCATCGATCGCGAAGGTCTCCGGCCGGCGGTGCGCGACCGAGGCCGCGAAGTCCGGCGCGAGCAGCCGCCGCCGCCGCACGGCGTCGAACGCCGAGACCGCGGTCGCGTAGCGTTCGGCCGGCTTCATCGCGAGCAGCGCGGCCAGGCGCTCGGCCTTGGTGCGAAGTCCGCTGTGGGCTCCGCCCCGGCCGAGGAGTGCCGCCGCGGCCGGCGCCGCGGCCCCCAGGCGGCGCGGCAGCCGGGTCAGGTGCGGTGCAAGGTGGGCGTCGAGGTAGCGGTCGTAGCCGGCGAAGCTCTCGTCGCCGCCGTCGCCGTTCAGAGCGACCTTCACGGATCGGCTCGTCAGCTGCGCCAGATAGAAGCTCGGGATCGACGACGGATCGGCGTACGGCTCGCCGTAGTGGCGTGCCATCGTCGGCATGATCTCGAGCGCGTGCGGCTCGACCCGGTACTCGTGGTGGTCGGTCCCGAACTGCCGCGCGACGAGCCGCGCATACGGGAGCTCATCGAAGGCCTCGTCGGCGAAGCCGATCGAGAACGTCTTGACCGGCTCCGCGCTCTGTTCGGCCATCGCCGCCACGACGGCGCTCGAGTCGATCCCGCCCGAGAGGAAGGCGCCGAGCGGCACCTCGCTCATCAGGCGGATCCGCGTCGCCTCCTTGAGCTCGGCCCATAGGCGGTCTTCGAGCTCCTCGATCGGCACGCCCTCGAGCTTCGGGACGTACTCGAGCTTCCAGTAGCGCTCGACGCGCGCGCCGTGCTCGGTCACGGTCAGCGTGCTCGCCGGTGGGAGCTTGCGGATCGCCCGGAAGCCGCTGAGCGGGTGTGGAACGTAGCGGTAGGCGAGGTAGTCCAGGATCGACTCCGGGTCGACGGCGCGGTCGATCTCGGGATCCGCGAGCAACGCCATGACCTCCGACCCGAACCAGACCCGGCTCCCGGTTTGGGCCCAGTAGAACGGCTTCTTCCCGACGCGGTCTCGCGCGCAGAAGAGCGTGCGCGCGCGGCGGTCCCAGATCGCGAAGGCGAACATGCCGCGCAGATGCGTGACCATCTCGGCGCCGTGCTCCTCGTAGAGGTGGACGAGAACCTCGGTGTCCGCGTGCGAGCTGAACGCGTGCCCCTTCGCGATGAGCCGGTCGCGGAGCTCGACGTGGTTGTAGATCTCGCCGTTCATGACGACGGCGAGCGACCGGTCCTCGTTGAAGATCGGCTGATCGCCGCCGGCCACGTCGATGATCGCGAGGCGCTGGATCCCGAGCGCGACGCCGTCGTCGGCGAAGACGCCGCGCGAGTCGGGCCCCCGGTGCACGATCGCGTCGCACATCCGGTGGATCAACCTGTCGTCGATCCGCCCGGCGAAGTCGATCTTGCCTGCAATCCCGCACATCGCTAGCTGCCTCCCCCGGCACCGGCGCCGGTACCCGCAACCGCCCGCAGCACGTCCTCCCATTCGCGTGCGACGACGTCGGGAGCGTGGAACTCACGGACGTAGCGGAGGCACCGTTCGGAAAGCGGCACCTGATCGAGCCGCTGCTCCCAGAGCTCTGTGGCGAGCTCGACCAGACGATCCGGGGACCCGGCTGCGAAGCCGCCGAGATCGTGGCGGGCGATCACGCCGTCCGGGTCGTACGAGGAGGCGAGCGATGGGACGCCCCGGGCCCAGCCCTCGAGGAAGACGTTCGGCATCCCCTCGAAGCCCGACGTGTTCACGACTGCGACGGCCCGCTTCACGAGCTCGAGCAGGTCCGGCCGGGAGCACTCCGGGAGCAGGTGGAGATTCGGGACCGTGGCCGCCTCGCGTGTCACGGCGGCGACCATCTCGGAGCGGCCGGCATGCTCGACGGGCACGACGACCATCCAGAATGCCGCCTCCGGCAACGCGCGGGCGAGCTCGATGTAGTCGAGCGGACGCTTGTTCCAGTGCAGACGGCCGACCCAGAGAAATGCCTCGGGCTCACGCTCGCGCCGCGGCTCCGGCTCGGCGATGCTCCGGATCAGCGCCGCCGGCCGGCGGAAGCGCGCCTGGCAGAGCGCGACCTGCTCGTCGGTCTGGACGACGATCCGGTCAGCGAGCGCGATGCCGAGCCGGAAGAGCACACGGTCGCGCAACTTCGGCGAGAGCCGGCGGTAGTCGAAGTCGGAGACGCTTGCGCTCGAGTAGACGAAGCGCGCCCGCGACCACCTGGCGAAGGCGGCGGTGAAGCCGACGTCGGGTCCTGCCGCGCGTGCCACGACGACGTCAGCGTCGGCGTCGAGCACCGCCCGGCGCAGGCACTCGACCTCACGCAGCTTGCCCAGGCGCTGCCACGCCCGGTACGGCGGCCGGACGGCGACCGCCACCCCGTCGACCACGTCGGGCATCCTCGCTCCCGGCACGTCGAAGACGAGCAGCCGCACCTGCATGCCGCGGCGGGCGAGCGCGCGGGCGAGCAGAAAGATCTGTGTCTCGGCGCCACCGGTGGCGGTCTGCGCGTCCGGCACGAGGAGCGGTCCCACCCAGGGGACGTAGAACGCGACGTCGTACCGTTTGGCAACTCGCATTCCGCACGCTCCGGTCGACGGGACGAAAAGGGTAGCCGCGCCGCGGCGCGCAGGCGGGAAGGCTATAGTCGCCCGCGGCATCGCGACCGCGCCGCGCGCGAGGCGAGCGACGAACGACCGCTGGACGCCGGTGCCCCCGCCCATGCTGCGACTCGCCGGTGCGCTACTCGTCCTCGCCGGCTTCGGGGTATCGATCCAGGATCACGACTCGTGGGACGTCGTGGTGATCACGCTCTCGAGGTCGCACGGAGTCCACGTCAGCGACCTTGTCGGCAGCGCGCTCCTGCTGGTCGGGCTCGCCCTCCTCTGGCATGCCGCGAGGCCCGGTGACGCTGCTCGGCGATGTGAGCATCGCGGCTGATCCGGTAGCGCACCCCCGGCTGCCTACCGAGGTCGTTCGTCATCTCGGTTCGGGCGGGACACCGCGGGACCGGACGAAGGACCTGCCAGACCCCACCCGACCGGGAGACACACGATTAGGCTTTCCCTGGGAACCTATGGATGTTCCCTGGGGATCTGTGTGAAGCTACGTGAACTGCGGTCTGTGCTGCGGAAGGGAGATTGGGACAGGTGGGTGCGGGAGCAAACCGGGTCGAGAGCCCATCGGTGACGGGCGCAGCGATCCCCGACGTCGGCTTGGCGGCGGATCTGCGGGCGCGAGTGTCGGCGAAGGAGCGCAAGCACGGCGAGACGCTGGTCCTGGGCGCCGGGCCCGCGGGGCTCACGGCCGGCTACCTGCTTGCGCGGGCCTCGCATCCGGTTCGGGTGCTCGAGGCCGGCGACCAGGTGGGCGGGCTCGCACGCACGGTCGAGCGGGACGGCTTTCGATTCGACCTCGGTGGGCACCGCTTCTTCACGAAGTCGACGGAGGTCGACGCGCTGTGGCGCGAGGTGCTCGGGGAGGAGTTTCTCCTGCGGCCGCGCTTGTCGCGCATCTACTGGAACGGCCGCTACCTCGACTACCCGCTTCGTGGGACCGATGTCCTCACGAAGCTCGGGCCGGTCGAGGTCGTCCGCTGCGCGATCTCGTACCTGAAGTCGGCGCTGACTCCGCATGGGCCCGAGGAGTCCTTCGAGGAATGG
>DASZLW010000142.1:0-5116 GCA_035552175.1 Gaiellaceae bacterium
AAGGTTCTCGCGCTGCACGTGGCGCGGATCGTCGGCGAATTCGCCGACAACGACTCCGCGACCCTCTCGAGGCATGAGCTCGCGACGCGCGTCGGCGCGCGCCGCTGGGGCCCTGGGCAGCTCACGCACGCGTTGCGCGTCGCGCGTCAGCGCGGCTACATCCGCCACGTGGGCGCCGATCGTTACGCCGCCAAGGGCGATGCACGCCCGGCCGGCGCGTAGGCCGACACCGAAGCGGCCCTCGGTGCGGCATCGGTGCCAGACGACGCAACGCTCGTCGAGCATGCGTCCCGCAATCCCTGTTGCCTACAGGGTTCGGGCGTTTAAAACCGGTGTCAGACACCGGGTTCTCGGCCCCGATTCGGCGTTTCCTGAGAGGTTCGGAAGCTCCGAGTCGGTGCCAGGAGACGGTCTCAGTCGCCGACGGGGCTGATTCGCTTTCACAACGGTTCCGGCTCGAGTCGGCCGCGAGCTTCTCGGCCGAGCCGCGCGCCGACGGAGGCTCAGCCGACGACGACGTGGGTGATCGGAACCGAGAAGCGCTCGCGTGCGGACTCGGCGGCTCCATCTTCGAGCCACGTGACGTTGTCCGCGGTTCTGGTCACCACCACGACCTGATCCGCATCGAACGTCCGGAGGGCGTCATCGATCGCCTGGAGGGGATCGGAATCACCGACCTGCGTGTCGACCTTGTCGGCGGGAAGTGCGTCCGCAACAGCCTCAGCGCGGTCGCTCGCATCTGCGCGCGCGTCATCCTCGGCGTTCGTCAGCCACTGAAGCTTCGAGAGACCGGAAGCCGGGGCAACGACACGAACCTCGGCATCCTCACCGAACCGTCCACCAATTGCGTGGTCGATCTCGGTGGGCCCGATATTCGAGGTCGCGATAACGAGCACACGGTTCCCCACTCCACGCTGCTACCCGGCTCGCAGACGTTCTAAACGGTTTTGACAACAAAGGCTCCGGGTACTTGCGTCACCATCGCCAACGACGGAGGTCTTCAATGTTGCTCTGGTTGCTTCTGTTGATTCTTCTGCTGATTGCGATCGGTGGCGGGATCGTCGTCTCGAAGTTCCTGTTCCTGATTCTGATCGCAGTGCTCGTCGTCGCCGTCGTAGGCGGCATCGGTAGGCGCACGGTCTGAGGCGCGCCGCCACCACGTTGACCGTCTCGCCGCCCGTACGGCGGCAACGGCGGCGGTAGGCGTCCGGCGGCACACGAGGGGGAGCCGCCGGGCGCTTTTTCTTTGCGCTTGGCGGTTCTGGCGCTTCTCGCATCGACAGGGGCGACGTAGCATCCCGCCGGTGCGGCGGCGATTTCGCGTGTGGAAGACGGGGGCAGCCTGGCCCGTGCTCCTCGGCTTCGGCGTCGCCTCGTTCCTCGCGTTCGGGCTCCGCCTGCTGATCGACCCCGGCCACGTCTACGAGGGCGTCCTCGACGATCCGCAGATCCCGATCTGGTCGTTCGCGTGGTGGCCTCATGCGATCCTGAACGGCGAGAACCCGTTCGTCACGCACGCGATCTGGGCGCCCTATGGCGTCGACCTTGCCTGGGCGAACACCTTGCCGCCGCTCGCGATCCTGCTCGCCCCCGTCACCTGGCTCGCGGGCCCGTTCGCCGCCTACGACGCCGCCGTCGTGCTCCTACCCGCCCTCTCGGCCTGGACGGCCTTCCTGCTCTGCCGGCACTTGACGCATCGGCTCTGGCCGTCGCTCGTCGGGGGCTACCTCTTCGGCTTCTCGAGCTACATGCTCGGCCACCTCGCCGGGCAGCCCCAGCTCACGGCGGTCTTCCTGCTCCCGATCGCCGCGCTCCTCGCGGTGCGGTACGTCGAGGGCGAGCTCGACGGCCGGCGGTTCGCACTGCTCTTCGGTGCCGTGCTCGGAATCCAGCTCTACCTGGCGCTCGAGATCGCGTTCAGCCTCACGCTCGCGCTCGCGGCGGCGCTGATCCTCGCCTACGTGCTGGTTCCCGCGCGCCGGGCACGGCTCGTCTCGTCGATCCGCCCCCTCATCGGCGCCTACTGCGTCGGCGGGGTAATCGGCGCGCCGATGCTGTACTTCGCGCTCACCGATCTTCGCGAATCGGGCTTCACGCCTCCTGACGCGTGGGTCGCGGATCTCGCGAACGTGGTCATCCCCACCCACGTCGAGGCGCTCGGAGCAGGGTGGTCGGGTTCGATCGCCGGGCACTTCCCGGGGAACACGACCGAGCAGGGCGTCTATATCGGGCTGCCGATCCTGGTCGTGCTCGTCCTCTTCGCGTGGGAGCGGCGACGAAGCCCCGCGGGACGGTTCCTCGTCGCGTCCCTTCTCGTCGCGGCATACGTCTCGCTCGGGCCCCACCTGACCGCATACGGGCACCGCCTCCTGCCACTCCCGACACCGTTCGGTCACGACAACCTGACGCTGCCGGGGCATGGAAGCAGGCCGTTTCCGGTGTTCGACAACACCCTTCCGGTCAGGCTCACGCTCTACACCTCGCTCGCTGCCGCGGTAGCCGTTGCGCTCTGGGCCGCCGCCCGCCGGCCGGGCGACCGCCTCGGACTGCTCCTGCCCGCGCTGGGGGTGCTGCTCCTGCTCCCGAATCCTGCGGTTTGGACCACGCGGTACTCGATTCCCCCGTTCTTCACGGACGCCCGCTTCCGCGCGTGCCTGCCGCCCGATGCGACCGTGCTCCCGGAACCGATCGGCGGCGGCGGGGAAGCGATGCTCTGGCAGGTGGCAGACGGCTTCCGCTTCAGGATGGCCGGAGGCCGGATCCAGACCTCACCGCCGCAGGACTTCATCCACCCCGACTCGATCGCGCAGATCTCCGTCGGATACCCCCCCGTCGAGAACCAACCGGGGCTGCTCTCCCTGTACTTCGCCATTTACGGCGTCACCGACGCGATCGTGGACAGGCGGGACGCCGCGACATGGGCTCCCGCGCTCGACCGGATCGCGACGCGCCACGACGTCGGCGGCGTGCTGCTCTACCCGATCGGCGCTCCACTTCCGGCCGACTGCCCTGCCTGATGACCGCGGTGGCGGTGAAGCCCCTTCATGCGCGTCCCGCGCGTGCACGACCAGGCGGCCCGGCCCGTTCCGCGGGCTCGCGAGGACGCATTCGAGATCGGCGCCGTCGGAGTCGCCGGCGCTGCGGAGCCGAGCGAGCCCGAATCGCCGCTTCCGCTCGGGTCATGCGGGACGCCGGCTCGAGGCGTCGGATCGGGCGGAGCCGTCGCCGGCGCCTCGAAGGTCCCATCCCCAACCCCCACCCACCCTGGGGATCAAGGAAGCGAGACTACCGCGGACGCAAGCTGTCTTTCGTCACAGGGAGGTGACGGCTCGAACATTTCTGCCGTACGGCGGTTGACCTTTCCGTACCGCCGTCGACGATCTGGCGCCGACGTCACTCTCGGTCCCGGCTCGCCTCACGGGCAGCTTCGAGCTCGGCCACGAGTGCGCGGCCGAGGAGAATGGCGTCGGCGTCGATTGCGAGGAGCCGGAAGCCGGCAGCCAGCCAGCGCCCCGCGGCGGCGGCGCCTCCGCAGTAGATCCCTGCCACGCGAGCTGCGCTGCCGCACGCGTCGGCGACCGCCGCGATCCGCTCGTGCTGCTCTGGTGTCGGCGCCATCGGGGAGACCGTCTCGCCGTGTGAAAGGGCGAGGTCCGTCGGGCCGACAAACAGCCCGTCGACCCCAGGAAGCGCGACGATCTCGCCGAGGGCGTCGAATGCCGCTTTCGTCTCGATCATCGGAAAGCAGAGCGTCGCCGCATTCGCGGCCGCAGCCGAGTAGCCGGGAATCCCGAGTGCCGCGCGCGTCGGCCCCCAGCTTCGCTCGCCCGCCGGCGGGTAGCGGCAGGCGCGGACGGCCTCTGCGGCCTCGGCGGCCGTGTTGATCCCTGGCACGATCACGCCGCAAGCGCCGGCGTCGAGGGCGCGCATGATTGCTGTCGGATCGTTCCAGGCGACGCGGACGAGCGCAGGCGTGCCCGTGATCGCGGCGGCCCGGAGCACGTCCGGCAACCGGTCGTCCGAGATCAGCCCGTGCTGCATGTCGATCCCGATCCAGTCGTATCCGGCGCGGCCGATCATCTCGGCCGCGTAAGGATCGCCGAGCATCGTCCAGCCACCGAGCGCAGCGCGGTCGGCGGCGAACGCGGCTCGAAGCGAGGCGCTCGCGAATCCGGCGAGATCGTTCACGCCGACCGAGCCTACGGCTTCCGCAGGTCGACGGTCGTGCCTTGTGTCGAGGCCGCAACCGGCTGCGGTAAGCGGCGGCGATCGGTCTCTGCGCGCTACGTCACGTAAGGGGGAGGCGGCGCGATCCCGGCCGTCGTCGTGGTGGTCGTGGCACCGCTCGTGGGCGTGGTCACGGCGGGCGAGACCGATCCCGAGCCGGAACCGCAGCTCGGCGACGAGGTGATGGTGAAGGCGGACCGGTCGCCCTTGGCGCCGATTGCGACGAGCGAGATCGTCCCGGTGCACTTCACCTGCTGGAGGGCGGCGAAATCGACCGTGAACTTCCCTGCACCCGTCGCGTGCACCGACCGGACGAGCTTCGTCTTGCCCGAGCGAAACGTCACGGCCACGAGCTCGTGCGGCTTGAAGTGGTCACCGACGACGCGCGGCGACGATGCTGGATGTCGCAACGAAGGTCGAGCCGTTGCACCGCTCGAGACGGCCACGAAGATCAATGCCGCGACGACCAGGGCTGACGCTGCGCGGGTCACGGTTCCATTATGCGCCTTTCGAGGTCGTCCGAAACGGTCGCTTTACATCGTCCACACACACCGCGCGGGCCCCGGCCGACCCGTTCCGAGCAAGATCCCCAGACCGCCTCGACCGATAGAACATCGCCATGACCCCGGCGGTCGAGGCGGCCAAGAAGGCGGGCATCGAGCACCGGCTCCATGAGTACGACGGGGTCGAGGTCGGTGAGGGCGATTACGCGGCCGGGATGGCCGACCGTCTCGGGATCGAGCCGCACAGGCTTTTCAAGACCCTGGTCGCCTCGGCCGACGGGGAGCTCGCGGTCTTCATCGTCCCGGCGGACAGCCGGCTCTCGCTCCGGGCTGCCGGGAAGCGGGTCGAGCTCGCGGCCAGAGCCGAGGGCGAACGGGCCACCGGC
>DASZLW010000143.1:0-10226 GCA_035552175.1 Gaiellaceae bacterium
CGGCGAGCAGGCGCTGATCTACTCCCGCATCCGTGAGAACCAACTCGACCCGGCCGAGAACGACCTCACGCGTGGAGCACGACAGCAGGCCGTGACCCAGGCGGCGACCGCGAAGCTCACCTCGTTCTCGACCCTGCTCGATCTGCCGTTCGACGGTAGCTCGCTGATGAGCCCGCTCGCGACCGACCTCTCGAGCTGGCAGCTGATCCAGCTCGGGTGGGTGAAGTTCCGAGCTTCGGGGTCGCAGGCGATCTACTGCCGTCTCGGCGGTGAGCCGTCGACCTCGGGCGGCGCCTCGGTGATCCTCCCGTCGGAGGACAACCAGAACGTCCTTGCGATGTGGGCCGGCCTCTCGGCGCCGCAGCCTCCGACCTCGGTCTTCGGGCCGGGGTGCCAGACGGGCCACCCGCTCCAGTAGCTCAGTCGCTGCTGCCCGACGACGAACTGCCGCCGGAGCCGGACGAGCCGCCGGACGAGGAGCCGCCGGAGGAGCCGCCCGACGAGGAATCCCCGGACGAAGAATTCCCGGACGACGATGAGGACGACTCGGAGGAGCCGCTCGAGTCCGATGAGCCCCCGCTCGACTCGGACGAACCGGAGTCCTTCGCCTTGCGCCCGCCTCGTCCGTAGTCGGTCGAGTAGAAGCCGGAGCCCTTGTAGTGAACCGCGACCGGGAACAGCACGCGCTCGAGGGGCGAGGCCCCGCAGACCTCGCACGACTGGGGGCCGGGCTCGCTCATGCCGTGGAACACCTCGAACATGTGACCGTTCGGGCATTTGTACTCGTAGAACGGCATGGGACGCGGAACGGTAGCAGCGGGCTACTCGGGGTCGGCGTCCTCCTCCGGCACCGGCTCGTGCGGAGGGCGGTCTCCGTACTCACGGCCTTCTCGCTCGACGGTCTCGCGGAAGCACGGCGCGTCCTCGAAAGCCGCGAGCCCCGCAGCGGCTCTCGGGCGCCCGGTAGAGCGGCGGAGACGGCGGACGGTCGCGATCGTTCCCGCCGCTCCGACGAGGCCTCCGATCGCGAACGACCGCACCGGGCCGCGGAGCTCGAAGACCTTCGGCCGCCCGAACGGCCGACGCCGCCTGGGCTCGTCCTCCATGAGAGCATCCTACGTGTGCGCCTCGTCTCTCTCGGCGACCTGATCCTCGACGTCGTGGTCGGTCTCGACGGGCCGCTCGTGCCCGGCGACGACCGGGTCGCCACAACGCGCGTCGGCGCCGGCGGCCAGGCGGCGAACGTCGCGGCCTGGGCGGCAACGCTCGGTGCCGAGGCCCGGTACGTCGGGAAGCGTGGCGCGGATGCGGCCGGAGAGCTCGCGGCGCGTGAGCTCGCGAGTCACGGAGTCGAGATCGCAGGCCCGGCGGAAGGACGGAACGGCGTCGTCGTCTCGATCGCGGCGGGAGGCGACCGGTCGATGGCCTCCGACCGGGGGTCGGCCACCGGGTTCCGACCCGACGAGCTGGAGCCCGCCTGGTTCCTGTGCGACCACCTCCACGTCTCCGGGTACGCGCTGCTCCGCGAACCGGTCGCGTTCGCGGCCATCCGGGCGGTCGAGCTGGCTCGCGACGCCGGCGCGTCGATCTCCGTCGATCTCTCGGCATGGACACTGATCGACGACACCTTCCGCGAGCGCGTCGCGGCCTGCCGCCCATCCACCGTGTTCGGAACCGAGCCCGAATGCAACGAGTTCGGGCCACTCGAGACCGCCTGGGTGGTCAAGCGCGGCGCCGACGGCGTTAACGTGGGCGGCGTGAGTCATCCCGCCCACGCCGCGACCATCGTCGATCCGACGGGCGCCGGAGACGCCTTCGCCGCCGGCTATCTCGTCGGCGGCGTCGCGCTCGGGCTCGACGCAGCCGCCCGCTGCTGCGCACGCTTCGGAGCGATGCCGTGATCCGGATCGCCGGAAAGGTCGCCGACGCGCTCAGGGAAGGTCGCGGCGTCGTCGCTCTCGAGACGACACTCATCGCCCACGGTTTCCCTCCGGGCGAGGGGATCGAGGTCGGGATCTCCTGCGAGGCGGCAGTTCGCGAAGCCGGCGCCGTGCCCGCGACCGTCGGGGTGCTGGACGGCGAGATCGTCGTCGGGCTCTCGGATCTGTCGCGGTTCGACGCCTCGGCCCGCAAGGTCGGCCCGCGCGATCTGGCCGCCGCAGCCGTCCAGCAGGCCGTCGGGGCGACGACCGTCGGCGGCACTCTCGTCGCCTGCCGGCACGCCGGCATCCGGTTCATGGCGACCGGCGGGATCGGCGGTGTCCACCGCGGCTGGCCCGATCCACCCGACGTGTCGGCCGACCTCGACGCACTCGCGCGCTCACCCGTCCTCGTCGTCTCCTCTGGCGTGAAGTCCCTGCTCGACGTGCCGAAGACCTCCGAGCTGCTCGAGACGCTGGGAGTCCCCGTTCTCGGATACCGGACGGACGACCTGCCGCTGTTCTACGCGGCGCATGGCGGTCCACCGGTCTCGGCCAGGGTCGAGGAACCCGCGGAGGCCGCGCGGATTGCCGCCGCCCACTGGATGCTCGGAGGCGGCGGGCTCCTGCTCGGACGACCGCCGGACGAGAGCCTCGACGATGTCGAGCCGCTGATCGAGCTCGCTCTCGCCGAGGCGTCGACGGGAGACATCCGCGGTCAGGCGGTGACGCCGTTCGTCCTCTCCTACCTCCACCGCGAGAGCGGCGGCCGCACCTTGCATGCAAATCGCGACCTGATCGTCGCGAACGCACGTCTGGCCGGCGAGATCGCCGCGGCGGCATGACGAGCCGCAAGGCCTAGACCTAGATCTGCCAGGCGCCGTCGACCTGGACGAGCTTCCCGTCGGCGTAGACGCGTCCACCCTGGCGGAGATCCTTGACGATGTCCCAGTGGATCCGTGAGACGTTCTTGCCACCGGTCGACGAGTAGGAGTTGCCGACCGCGAGGTGGATCGTGCCGTCGATCTTCTCGTCGAACCCCACGTTCCGCATGAAGCGCTGGATCCCGGGATTGCAGCCGATACCGAGCTCCCCGAGGCGTCGGGCACCCTCGTCGGCGTCGAGCGTGTGGAGTAGGAAATCCTCGCCGCTCGACGCGCTCGCCTCGACGATCTTGCCCTTGTCGAACACGAACCGGACGCCCGAGACCTCGTGGCCGAAGTAGATGGCCGGGAACTCGCAGAACGTGACGACCCCCTCGGCTGAGTCCTCCACGGGCGAATAGAAGACCTCGCCGCCCGGCATGTTGATGTGGCCGTCCTCCACTGCCCCCTTCCGGCCCGCGAGCGAGAGAGTCAGGTCGGTCTGCTCCCCGACGATCCGCACCTCGTCGGCCGCATCGAACACGTCGGCGATCTTTCGCATCCGGGCCGATTCGGCATTCCAGTCGAGGAGCACCGCGCCGTAGACGAACTCCTCGTATTCGGAGAGCGTCAGCCCGGCGTCCTGCGCGGCGGCGTTCGTCGGGTACTCGCAGATCACCCACGGCACCTCCATCGCCATCTGCCGCCTCCGGATCGGCTCGATCCGCTGCTGGAGCAGGCGCCGTCGCTCCTCCGAGAGCTCGGAGCCCTCGCGCGTGTTCTCGGGCGCCGAGATCATGATGAAGGCGTCGCACTCCTCCCAGATGCGCAGGAGGAGCGGCGCCGGCTTCGGGAGGAGCTCGAGCGGCGCCTCGCGCGCGAACGGGCCGCCGACCGTCTCCCACGCGAGCTGGACGATCGGGTATGCCCCCCGGCGGGCGATCTGCTCCATCACCGCCTCGAGCAGCGGTCGCGCGAGCGGCGTCGCGCGCACGAAGACCTGCCAGCCCGGCTGGACGCCGACCGAACGGTCGACGAGCAGGCGTGCGTATTCATCGATCCGAGGGTCGCGCATGGCCGGGGAGTTGTACTCCGTTCGACCACCGAAATACAACTGTCCGAAAGGACGGGTTTTTGGAATCTAGAAGCTCTTCAGGAACTCGTCGATCGCAAGCGCGGGCAGCGTCTCGATCTTGACGGAGCCGCGGGCGGCGATCGAAACCGAGGTCCTGGCGATCGTCTCGATGTCCGGCGCCTCGACGATGTTCACGAAGTCGAACTCGCCGAGAGTCGCCCACTGGTGGAGCACGCGGACGCCGAGCTCCTCGATGTCCTTGTTGACCTGGAGCAGCCGTTCAGGATTGGCTTTCAGCGTCTGCACGCCCTGCAACGTCAGCGTCGAGAGGAGGATGTAGGTGGGCATCGCGGCTCCTTCGGTCGGGTCCGCGCGAGCCTACTCGGGCCGCCTGGTCGGCGTACAGCATCGCCCCGCCGAGGAAGAGGAGCGGGCTCAGGATGAGGTCGGTGAGGAAGAGCGCGACCCGCTGGCTCGAGTCTCCCTGCGTGTCGAGCAGCCGTGCGAGCGTGATCTCGGCAATCCCGACGACGAGGACGAGGGCGCACAGCGAGCCGAAGGAGTGGACGAAATCGGCCGACCCCAGCGAGCGGCCTCGCTTCACTGCCGCCTTGAGATCGAGCCGTTCGACCATCACGGCCGGGACGGCAAGCCCGATGTAGGCGAACCAGGCGAGCCCTGGAAGGATGTAGACGTGCAGTAGCGGGAACGGCAGGTAGACGAGCGACGCGGTGAGGACGGCCGTTCTCGTGATCGGCTTTCGGAGGACGAGCGAACAGGCCCAGAGGTACCCGCCGACGAAGAGCGGCGCAGCGGCGAGATAGATCAGCATCGTGGCGGCAACGGCTCGATGGACGCCGGCCTGGTCGGCGGCCGCGACCGCGAGCCCGAGCGGAAGCGCCCGCCAGAAGTTGTCGCCGTACGTGCGGATCGTCTCGCCGATCAGCTGACCGACGGTCCGCTCGCCGGGCGGGAGCGGAGGCGGGAGATCACGCACGGACGGCCTCCACGATGGCGGCCACCGCGTGGGCGAGGGCCGCGAGAGCGTCGTCGATCCGCCAGGAGGCCCGATCCCCGTCGAACGTGTTCGAGATCGCCCTCAGCTCGACCGCCGGGACCCGCGCGTCGGCGGCGGCGCGGAGGACGCCGAACCCCTCCATCGCCTCGACCTCGGCGCGATCGTGGGCGCCGCCCATGCGCGCGCTCGTTCCGATCGTCAGCACGTGCGCGCCGGGGAGTGCGGCGCTCGCCGCGGCAAGTAGTCCCGGGTCGGGCACCTCGTGGGTCTTCGTCGGGCCACCCGCTCTCCCCGGCAGGTCGCAGTAGATCGCTTCGCGACCGAGGACGAGCCCGCCGGGCTCGATCGCGCGGGCGCCCGCGATCCCGATGTGGAGGATCGCGTCGGGGCGCCTCGTGTGAATCGCGCCGGCCGTCGAGAGGGCCGCCTCGACCGGGCCGATCCCACAGCAGAAGGTCTCGGCGCCCTCGACGAGCGCGAGCTCTTCCCGGGTGGCGGCGATCACGAGCATCGACTGGACGGTAGACGAGGGTGCGGATTCCTCGGGGTGTGTGTCGCCGGTGTGTGTCGCCGCTGCGTATCGCGGCTGTGTCCCGTTTGGACACTAGCGAGACGATCCTCCGTTCTGTATTCATTATAGACAACGAAGACGAGAGGAGCTGGCGGCAGATGAAAGCGGGTTCGAGGTGGTTGAAGGCGCGGATCGGGGCACGGCGGATCGGAGCGAGTGCGTTCAGTGCGAGGATGATCCGGCCGCTTGCGATGACAACGGCGATCCTCGCGACAGCCGCGGGGGTTGCCTACGCGACGCAAGGCACGTCCCGCGGAGGCGGCCCGAAGGCGGCGGCTCCGCTCCCGGCATGCAGCGGCTCGAGCGCGCGGAGCGTGACCGCAGCGAAGAGATGTCTCGGCGTCGAACGCGTCGCTCGCCGTGTCCAGCGCCAGGGGCCGGCAGGGCCGGCGGGGCCCGCCGGCCCGGCGGGCCCCGCCGGGCAGACCGGCGAGCGTGGGCCGGCGGGGCCAGCCGGCCCGTCAGGACCGGCCGGCTCTCCGGGACAGCCCGGCGCCATCGGCGGCATCGGGCCCACGGGAGCGACCGGCCCCGCCGGGCCGCCGGGCTCACCGGGGGTTGCCGGCGCCGCCGGTCAACCCGGAGCAAAAGGCGAGACCGGCCCGGCGGGAAGCCCTGGCGGCCCTCAGGGAGTCCCCGGAGCGGCCGGGCCCACCGGGCCCACCGGATCCGTCGGCCCCGTCGGGCCGAAGGGAGACACGGGTGCAGCCGGCCCCAGAGGCGACACCGGCCTGCCGGGGCCGAAGGGCGACACGGGCATCAAGGGTGACACGGGCAGCAAAGGCGACACAGGCGCGAAGGGTGACACGGGCCTCAAGGGTGACACCGGCCTCAAGGGTGACACCGGCCTCAAAGGCGACACGGGTGCGCAGGGCAAACCGGGGCCGGCGCTCGCCTCGCTCGACGAGCTCGCGGGTATTCCCTGCGAGACAACGGGAAGCGTGAAGCTCGACATCGACACGGCAGGCAAGGTCACGCTGACGTGTGCGGCCGCTTCGGCGCCGCCGGGCACACCGCTCGTGCACGTCAACGAGGTGCAGACCGCGACGTCCGGCTCGGCCGCAGATGAGTTCGTCGAGCTCGCGAACAGCGGAACGGCCGCGGCGGACATCGGGGGCTGGAAGGTCGTCTACCGCTCGGCCGCCGGAACCTCCGACACGACGCTCGCGACGATCCCGGCCGGGACGACGCTCGCTCCGGGCGCGTTCTACCTGCTCGGAGGCAGTGCCTACACGGGTGCGGCGCCCGTCGATCAGTCGTTCTCGACCGGCCTCGCGTCGACCGGCGGAGCTGCCGGAGTGCGCGACAGCTCGGGCGCCCTGGTCGACAGCGTCGGCTGGGGCACGGCGACGAACTCGCTCGTCGAGGGCTCGCCGGCAGCCGCTCCAGCTGCCACCGCCTCCCCTGGATCGAGCATCGGTCGCCTGCCAGACGGGCACGACACGAACCAGAACGACGCCGACTTCGCTGTCTCTGCGACGGCCACCCCGCGAGCGTCGAACCACTGACATGGCGGGGCGGCCGTGTGATTGGATCGGGGCGTGTCCTACTCGATCATCAAGTCGACCGAGCACGTGTGGGAAGAGCGGCCACCTGTCGGAGACGGGCAACCGCGGTTCAGCGCGGACGTCACTTCCGCCGCGGAGCTCAGCGAGTCCCGCGCGCGGATGTGGCGATTGCCGCCGGGCGCGAGGGGGCGGCGTCACTCGGAGGGAGCGCAGGAGGAGGTGTTCGTCGTTCTCGCGGGCACCCTGACGATGCTCCTCGGCGAGCCGCCGGAGCGAGCCGACGTCGAGGCGCACAGCGTCGTTGCGGTCAAGCCGGGGACGGCGATCCAGCTCCGGAACGACGGTGACGAGGACGCCGTCGTGTTCGCCTATGGCGCGCCGCCGGTCGCCGGCGGAGCGCAGATCCTCGACGACGTCGAGCCGTAACCCGCGCCGCGGGGCCCCTCAGACCGCGGCGGGCGCCTTGGCCTCCGCCTTGGTGAAGACGAGGTCGTCGTTCTGGGCGTCGACCCGGATCAGGTCGCCGTCCACGAAGTCGCCCTCGAGGAGGCGCACCGCGAGCGGGTTCTCGAGCAGCCGCTGGATCGACCGCTTCAGGGGCCGGGCGCCGTAGGCCGGATCCCAGCCGGCATCCCCGATCACCAGCTTGGCCGGTTCGGTGAGCTCGAGCTCGAGCCCGCGGTCGGCGAGCCGCTTCCGCAGCCGGTCGAGCTGAAGCTCGACGATCTCGGCGAGCTGCTCGCGCGTCAGAGCCTTGAACTCGACGATCTCGTCGATCCGGTTCAGGAACTCCGGACGGAAGTGCTCTCGCATCGCATCCTCGGTCCGGATGTTCGAGGTCATGATCAGCACCGTGTTCCGGAAGTCGACCGTCCGGCCCTGGCCGTCCGTCAGGCGGCCGTCGTCGAGCACCTGGAGGAGGACGTCGAACACCTCTGCGTGGGCCTTCTCGATCTCGTCGAGGAGCACGACCGTGTACGGGCGGCGCCTCACAGCCTCGGTCAGCTGTCCGCCTTCGTCGTAGCCGATGTAGCCGGGCGGTGCGCCGACGAGCCGTGAGACCGTATGCCGCTCCTGGTACTCGCTCATGTCGAGTCGCACCATCGCGTGCTCGTCGTCGAACATGAACTCGGCGAGCGCCCGTGCGAGCTCGGTCTTCCCGACGCCGGTCGGGCCGAGGAAGACGAACGAGCCGATCGGCCGGTTCGGATCCTGGAGGCCGGTGCGCGAGCGGCGGAGAGCGTTCGCGACCGCCGAGACCGCCGCCTCCTGTCCGATCACGCGGTCGTGGAGTCGATCTTCCATCTGGATCAGCTTCTCGGTTTCGCCCTCGAGCAGGCGCGCAGCCGGGATGCCGGTCCAGCGGGCGACGACGGCTGCGATGTCGTCCTCGTCGACCTCCTCCTTCACCATCGGGTTCTCAGGCCCGCGCCGCTCCGCGAGCTCCCGCTCGAGCTCCGGGATCTGGCCGTAGCGGATCTCGGCGACGCGCTGCAGGTTGCCCTCGCGCTCGGCGCGCTCGGCCTCCATCCGGAGCTCGTCGAGTTGCCGGGTGGCATCCTTGATCCGTTCGAGCGCCTCCTTCTCCTTCGCCCAGCGGGAGGCGAGAGCGTCGCGCGCCTCCTTCGCCTCGGCGAGCGAGCGCTCGATCGGCTCCCGCACCGGCTTCGATTCCTTCGCCATCGCCGCCAGCTCGATCTCGAGCTGCATGACTCGGCGGTTCGCCTCGTCGAGCTCGATCGGCGAGGAGTCGATCTCCATCCGAAGCCGCGATGCGGCCTCGTCCACCAGGTCGATCGCCTTGTCCGGCAGGAAGCGGTCGGCGATATAGCGGTGCGAGAGCACCGCCGCCGCGACGAGCGCCGCGTCTCGGATCCGGACGCCGTGGTGGGCCTCGTAGCGCTCCTTGAGTCCGCGCAGGATCGCGATCGTGTCCTCGACGGACGGCTCGTCGACGAAGACCGGCGCAAAGCGCCGCTCGAGCGCCGCGTCCTTCTCGATGTATTTCCGGTACTCGTCGAGCGTCGTCGCCCCGACGCACCTGAGCTCGCCGCGGGCGAGCATCGGCTTCAGCAGGTTCGCCGCGTCGACCGCTCCCTCGGCCGCGCCGGCGCCGACGATCGTGTGCAGCTCGTCGATGAACAGCACCACCCGGCCGTCGCTGGCCTTGATCTCGCCGAGCACGGCCTTCAGCCGCTCCTCGAACTCACCGCGATACTTGGCGCCGGCGAGGAGGGAGCCGATGTCGAGCGACCAGACCCGCCTGTCCTTCAGGCCCTCGGGAACATCGCGCGCGACGATCCGCTGTGCGAGCCCCTCGGCGATCGCCGTCTTCCCCACGCCGGGCTCGCCGATCAGAACCGGGTTGTTCTTCGTCCGCCTCGAAAGGATCTGGATCACCCGTCGGATCTCCTCGTCGCGCCCGATCACCGGGTCGAGCTTTCCCGCCTCGGCCGCCTCGGTCAGGTCGCGTCCGAACTTCTCGAGCGCCTGATAGCTGCTCTCCGGGTTCTGGGAGGTGACTCGCTGACCGCCCCGCACCTTCTTGATCCACGCGAGGATCTCGTCGCGCGGAACCGGGGCGACCGCGAGGAAGAGCGTCTCGGTGGACACGTAGTCGTCAGACAGCGTCACCCGCTCGCGCTCCGCATCCTCGAACACCTTGTTCAGCGACGAGGAGATCCGCGGGTCGAGATTGGTCGCTCCGCTCGCCGAAGGACGCCCGGCGAGCTTCTGCTCCGCCTCGGCGCGCAGCCGCTGCCAGTCGCCGAAGAGATCCTGGTCGAGCAGCGCGAGCAGGAGATGCTCCGGATAGACCTCCGGGTTTCCCCGGGTCCGAGCGAGCTCCTGGGCAGCCACGACCGCCTCGGTTCCCTTCGCCGTCAGCTTGTTGAAGTCCATCGTCCGACCTCCTCTCTCTGCGTCTTATCGCTCTGTGTCCTCTCGCGACCCGGCTCGCCAGGCATCGTCAGCTCCGCTGCGCAGGTGGCAGCGGCGGTCGATAGACGACGAGGTCGCGCCGGTACGAGCGGTGAACCTGGTCGATCGTGTCCCGCATCTCGCGCTCCATCCGATCGATCCGGCGGCGCATCCGGTTGAGCTCGTCCTCGAGATGAAGGACACGCTCCACTCCCGCGAGGTTCAGCCCGATCTCGGTCGTCAACTGCTGGATCAACCGGAGCCGCGCGACGTCTTCGTCGGAGTAGAGCCGCGTGTTCCCGGCCGTGCGCTTCGGCCGCAGGAGCCCCTTCTGCTCGTAGATCCGGAGCGTC
>DASZLW010000144.1:0-17120 GCA_035552175.1 Gaiellaceae bacterium
GTGCTCGCCTACCGGTTCGGGCTCGAGAGCGCCAAGGCGCTCGCCCCCGATCACGCCTGCCTCGGAAAGGTCGACTCGCCGCAGGCGCTCGCCGACTACCAGGCCGCGAAGCGGGCACGCAAGGCCGAGCTCCGCGCCGCCAGCTGACCTCGGCGCTAGGCCGCCTGCTCCCGCAGCGCCCGGAGTGCCGGCCCGAGCGCCTGGCCTCCCGCGAGCACCGGCTCGAAGAGGTCCCCGAGCCGCGCGAGGCGGTCGAGTGCAACAGGCATCGAGAGATCCCGCGGCCGCAGCTCCTCGGTCAGCTCCTCCCACGCGAGCGGCGTGGACACGGGCGCGCCCGGCTTGGGCCGCACCGAGTACACCGAGGCGATCGTCTTCCCCCAGCCGTTCTGACGATGATCGACGAGGACGCCCGAGCGTTTCTTCTTCAGCCATTCGGTCGTCACCTCGCCGGGATGCTCGACCTCGAGCGAGCGCGACAGGAGCTCGGCGAACTCGTAGGTCTCGTCGTACCCCGACCGGCGGGCGATCGGCACGAGCACGTGGATCCCGTCCGCACCGCTCGTCTTCACGTAGCTCTCGAGCTCGAGCCGCTCCAGCGCGCCCCGGATCAGGCGCGCGACCCGGACGGCCATCGGGAAGCCGTCCACCGAGTCCGGCGGGTCGAGGTCGAAGAGGACGAAGTCGGGGCGGTCGGGCTTGTCGACGCGCGAGTACCACGCGTTCATGTCGATGCAGTGCATCTGCACCATCCAGAGCAGGACGTCCGGCGAGTCGACGAGCGGGAAGTCGACCATCCGCGAGCCCCCCTCGCGCGGCCACGTCTGGAACTGCCGCGTCGGGATCCAGGCGGGCATCCCCTTCGGCGCCTGCTTCTGGAAGAAGCTGCCACCCGCGAGCCCCTCACGCCACCGCTTCATCGTGAACGGCCGGTCGCGCAGGTGCGGGACGATCGCGGGCGCAACCGCCGCGTAGTACTCGAAGAGGTCGCGCTTCGTCACTCCGTCGTCCGGGAACAGGACCCGGTCGCCGTTCGTCAGCTCCACCTTCATCGCGCTCCTGCGGGGGCTCATGCCCCGGCGGCTTCCCGACTCTCCCGCAGCATCTCGCGTGCGATCACGAGCCGCTGGATCTGGTTCGTCCCCTCGTAGATCTGCGTCACCTTGGCGTCGCGCATCATCCGTTCGACCGGGTACTCCTGCATGTAGCCGTACCCGCCGAGCACCTGGACGGCATCAGCCGTCACGGCCATGGCGGTGTCGGTGCAAAAGAGCTTCGTCATCGCCGAGAGCTTCGTCAGCTCCGGCCCCTCGACCCCCGCGTCGATCAGCGCGCCGCAGCGATAGAGCAGCCCGCGCGCGGCCTCGCAGCGAGTCTCCATGTCGGCCAGCATCCCGGCCACGAGCTGATGCGACGCGATCGGCACGCCCATCGTCTCACGCGTCCGCGCGTACTCGAGCGCGTAGTCGGTCGCCCCCTGGGCGAGGCCGAGGCCCTGAGCCGCGATCCCGGGACGGGAGCGGTCGAGGATCCGCATCGCGAGCCGGAATCCCTCCCCTTCCTCGCCGAGACGGTTGGCTACCGGGACCCGGCACGCGTCGAGGAGCACCTCGCCCGTCGTCGAGCCCTTGATCCCCATCTTCGGCTCGATCCGGCCGATCTCGAGCCCGGGCGCGGAGCTCTCGACGACGAAGGCGGAGATCCCGCGATGCCCGGCCGCCGGATCGGTCTTCGCGAAGACGATGTACACCTCCGCGACCCCTGCGTTCGTGATGAAGCGCTTCGAGCCGTCGATCACGTACTCGTCGCCCTCGAGGCGCGCCTCGGTGCGCATCGCCGCCGCGTCCGAGCCGGAGCCGGGCTCGGTCAGAGCGTAGGCGGAGAGCCATTCGCCGGAGGCGAGCTTCGGGAGGTAGGCGTGCTTCTGCGCGTCGCTTCCCTGGAGCTTGAAGGCGAGCGCACCGAGCTCCTGCACCGCCAGGATCGGCCCGCTCGTCGCGCACGCCTTGGAGATCTCCTCGACAGAGACGACGGTCATGAGCGCGCTCGCGCCGATCCCGCCGAACTCCTCGTCGGCGAGGGTCGAGAAGATGCCGTGCTCGCGGAAGAGCGCGACGATGTCCCACGGGAACTCCGCCGATCTGTCGATCTCCGCGGCTCGCGGCGCGATCCGCTCCCTGGCGAGGGCGCGCACGAGGTCGCGGATCTCGCGCTGCTCGACCGTCAGCGAGTCGTGCGGCACGGGTTCAGTCTAGTTCGGCCGCAGCCGATAACGGACCCATGATGACCCTTCTCGTCATGGGCGCGGCGGCTGTGGCGGTTGCCGTCGTCGCGTTCGTCGTGACGTACGCGTTCGTCGGCGCCCGCTAGCCTCTACATTCCGGGGAGTGATCCTCGAAGACGGCCTGGTGCGCACGATGGATCCGCAGATCCCGATCCAGCGGGCGCTCGGGATCGCCGGGAATCGCATCGCCGGCGGCGTCGGGGTCCACGAGACGGCTCTTGCTTCGCCCGACGTCGTCGATCTGCGCGGTCGGGTGGTGCTCCCCGGCTTCACCGACTCGCACGTCCACTTCCCTACCTGGGCGCTCGCACAGAGCGAGATCGGGCTCGACGGATGCGCCTCCCTCGAAGAGGCGCTCGGCCGCGTCCGCGCCGCAGCGCGCCTCCCCGGGCGCATGATCCGCGGGTACGGCTGGCGGAGCGGCGACTGGGCGGCCGGCGCGGAGCCGACGGCGGGGCGGCTCGACGAGGTCACGGGCGAGACACCCGCGGCGCTGATCGCGAAGGACTACCACTCCCTCTGGCTCAACACTGCCGCGCTCGCGCTCGCGGGGGGCGACCTCGACGTCGGAGGCGGCGTCGTCGAACGCGACGCGGCGGGCGAGCCGACCGGCGTGCTGCGCGAGGAGGCGGCCTGGCGGTTCAAGGAGCGGTATCTCGTCGTCCCGGACGACGTCTACGTCGACGCGATGCGCTCCGGCCTCCGGCTGGCGGCCGCGCGCGGGGTCACATCGGTCCACGACAAGGACGGGTGGCTCGGGGCGCTCCGGCTCTGGCAGCGGCTCGAGCGCATGGGGTCGCTGACCCTGCGGGTATGGCAGTCGATTCCGGCCGACCGGGTCGGCGAGCTCCGCGCGCTCGGGATCTCGTCCGGCCTCGGCGGTCCGCTGCTGCGGATCGGCTACCTGAAGGCGTTCATGGACGGAACCCTCGGTTCGGGGACGGCGCTCATGCTCGACGGCTCCGGCGTGCGGATCACGAGCGGCGAGGAGCTCGAGGCGATCGTGCTCGCGGGCGCCGAGGCCGGGTTCCCGGTTGCCGTGCACGCGATCGGCGACGGTGCGAACCGGGAAGCTCTCGATGCGTTCGAGCGGACCCGCCCGGTGTGGGAGCCGCTCGGCCTCCGCCATCGGATCGAGCATGCACAACTCCTCTCGCCGGACGACCTCCGGCGCTTCGCGGAGCTAGGGGTCGCCTGCTCGGTGCAGTTCGCGCACGCGCCGTCCGATCGCGACCTCGCCGATCGCTTCTGGGCGGGGAAGACGGCCGGGGCGTACGCCTACCGCTCGCTGCTCGAGTCGGGCGCGGTGGTCGCGAACGGCTCCGATGCCCCCATCGAGGAACTCGACCCGCTCGCCGGGATCCGGGCGGGCGTGCGCCGGACGATCGACGACCGGCCGGCGTGGCACCCCGAACAGGCGCTGAACGTGCAGCAGGCGTTCGAAGCGACGACTCTCGCCCCGGCGTGGCTCACGGGCGACGAGCGTTCCCGCGGGAAGCTCATCCCCGGGTATGCGGCCGACCTCGTCGTTCTCGACCGCGACCCGTGGGACGACCTCGACGCGCAGGTCGTCGCGACGATGGTCGCCGGCCGATGGGTCCACAACCCGCCGCCCTGGGACTGACAGGCGGACGCCGGGAGCTCAGACCGAGCCGGACACGGCGCCGAGGCGGCGCTCGGCCGCCTCGTCGGCTGCGGCGTAGGAGCGCCGGTTCGAGCTGACCGCGTCGAGGAACGTCGCGCGGTCGAGGGCGAAGAGCTCACTCGGCTCCGTCGTCGTCACGGTCGCCGTCCGCGGAACATCGCGCAGCAGGGCGATCTCGCCGAATCCCTCTCCCGGACGCAGCCCGTTCACGAGCTCCCCGTCGATCACGACGTCCGCCCCTCCGCTCGCGAGGATGTAGTAGCGGTCGCCGATCTCCCCTTGCGTGATCACCCGGGCGCCCGCCTCGAAGCGCAGCGGCTCGAGATGGAACGCGACGCGCTCGAGGGCGAGCGCGGGCAGGGGCGCGAAGAGCGGCAGCCCCCGGAGGAGCGCGACGGCGCGGACCGGCGCGACCGCCGACCGATCGATCTTCAGGAGCCGCACGCCGGCACCGATCGCGAGCACCGGCAGGAACGCTCCGGACACGACGAGCGTCCACCGGGCGCCGAGCTCCGAGATCAGGGGCGGGATGATGAGCGCTCCGAGGCCCATGCTCGCGTTCGAGAGCGCCTCGAGCGCCCCGAACACGCGCGCGAGGACGGCATCGTCGACCGCGCGCTGGAGCAGGGTGTACCCGGCGACGTCGACGAGGATGTTCCCGACCCCGATGACGCCGAACGCGATGACCGCGGCGACGAGCGTGGGCCACGCGGCGATCACGAGGAACGGAGCTCCCCAGAGAACGATCCCGATCAGGAACGGCGGGGTGAGGCGCCTGCGGCCCGCGAGGCCGACCGCGACCACCGCTCCGAGCACGCCGCCCACTCCGACCGCGGCGTCGAGCCAGCCGACGCCGGGCGGCCCCGTGTGAAGCAGCGTGATCGCCGTGACGACGAGGAGCACCGCGAGAGCTCCCGCGACGAGCGTCTGCGCCGTGAACAGGCCGACGAGCACCCGCAGGTCTCGATCGCGCCCGATCGTCCGCGCCCCGGCGAGCACTGCGTCCGCGAGCGACTCGTCCGGCTCGTCGCTCCGCCTCCGATCGACCTCGACTCCCGGCAGCGGCACGACGAGGAGCGCGGTGCCGATCGCGAACGCCGCCGCCACGAAGATGAAGACCGCCGTCGTCCCGGTCGCAGCGAGCAGGATCCCGGCGAGCGCCGGGCCGGCGAAGAAGCCGAGGCCCTCGATCGTCGAGGCGACGACGTTCGCGGCGGTGAGCTCCTCGGGCTGATCGACGAGAGACGGGAGCATCGCCACCTGCGCCGGACGGAACGGCGTTCCCGCCACGGAGAGGCCGACGCACAGGCCGTAGACGACCCAGTGGCTGGTGCCGGCGACCACCGCCACCGGAATCGCGGCCGCCAGGACGAAGCGCCCCGCGTTCGAGGCGAGCATCACCCGCGCACGCGAGAACCGATCGCCGGCAAGGGCGGCGAACGGCGTCGCGACCGCCGCCGGAACGAGCCGGAGGACGTAGACGAGGCTCACCGCCGAGGCGCCGCCGGCCTTGTAGGCATAGACCGCGAGCCCGACGGCGATCGAGACATGACCGAGGTGCGAGGCAGCCCACGCGAGCTGGACTCGCCTCAGCGCCGGCTTCCGGAAGACTGCGGCGAACGCCGCGCCTGTGCCCATCTCGCCGGCCAAGAAGGCAATATTGCAGCCGCGGTGAGACGACACGAAGATGGCCGGGTACGCAGAAGGGCCGACGCATGACCATCGACCGATCCTTCACGGCACGTCGAGCGGCCGCCGACCCGGCCGTGCTTCGGGCACCCGGAGCGGAGGGTGACGCGCTACGTCGCGCCCTCATCGCGAGATCGACGATCGCAGTGATCGAGCCCGGTTACCCGACGAAGCGGTTCCTCTACGAACGGGCCGCAGAGCTCGACGCCGTTCTCGTCCTCGTGGGCGGCCACGAATCGGAATGGGCTCGAACGCTCGTCGACGAGGGAATCGCCTCCCGGTTCCTCGATGCGGATCTCTCGGGCGACCCCGACTCGGGTGCCGATGCTGTTCTCGCCGCGCTCGGTCTCGACGGCCGGGCGATCGACGGCGTGGTCACGTTCTGGGAGGACGCGGTGCCCGCCACGGCCAGGGTCGCGGCTGCGCTCGGGCTTGCCGGCGCGACGCCGGCCGCAGCCGACGGCGCGCGAAGCAAGCTGCGAACGCTCGAGGCGAGCCGGGCCGCGGGCCTGCCGACGCCACGATTCATGCGCCTCGAAAGCTCCGAGAGGCTGCAGGAGGCCGCCTCGTACATCGGGTTCCCGGCGGTGATCAAGCCCGTGTTCGGCGCGGAGGCGCTCGGCGTCCTGCGCGTCGACGACTTCGAGAGCCTGGAGGCCGGCTACTCGCGGGTCGCGGAGCTCGTCACCCCCGAGCTCAACGCGATCTTCCTGCAGGGCTGCGACCTGCTGCTCGAGGAGTACCTGGACGGGATCGAGTTCGACGTCGACATGGTGTTCTCCGGCGGAGCGTGCGTCTTCTCGGCGATCTCCGAGAACTGGCCGACCCACGAGCCGTACTTCGTCGAGACCGGGATGCACTCGCCGTCGGCCCACCCGCCCGAGCGGCTCGCGGCGATGACCGATCTCTGCGTCCGGACGGCGCTCGCGCTCGGCTTCCGCGACAGCATCCTCCACGCCGAGGCAAAGGACACGAGCCGCGGTCCGAGGCTCCTCGAGCTCAACGCTCGGCTCGGCGGCGGATCGATCCCGGACACCCACCGCCACGTGACGGGCGTCGACCTCGTCGAGCAGCAGCTCCTCGTCGCGCTCGGCCTTCCCGCCGCACCGACCGGCGAGCCCGTTCCCGTCGTCGGGGTGGTGACGGTCTACGTGCACGCGTCGAGGAGCGGGATACTCGAGCACGACGGGTTCCTCGACCATCTCGCGGCCGACCCGACCGTGATCGTCCCCGTCGTCCCCGTCGCACCCGGCGAGCGCGTGACCGCCGCCGAAGACGGGTTCCCGACCGTGATTGCGGAGTTCACGGTGGTCGGAGCGAACGTCGACGACGCCCGCGAGCGCGCCCGCGCCATCGCCGAGGAGCTCGACGTCCCCTACGCGGGATGAGCTCAGTCCTACAGCGCGGCGAGCGAACGGAAGAGCTCGCGCGAGGTGGCGATGCCGAGCGGCACGTACTCCGCCAGCAGCCGCTCGTTCGGCGAATGGATGTTCGAGTCCGGAAGCCCGAATCCCGTCACGATCGTCGGGATGCCCCTCGCGCTGAGCGCGGGAACCATCGGCAGCGTGCCGCCCGACCGGATCAGCACCGGCCGCGTCCCGATCGCCTTCTCGAAGGCGTCCCGTCCGAGCTCGATCGCGCGTGCGTCCGGCGGCACGAGCCCGGGGGGCGACGAGGACAGCAGCTCGATCTCCAGGGTCGCGCCGGCGGGAGCCGCCTCGCGCAGGAGGCGCTCGAGCTCGGGAGCGATGTCGGAGACCTGCTGGCCCGGCGCGAGCCTGATCGAGAGGTTCGCCACGGCCTCGACCGGCAGCACGGTCTTCTGCAGGTGCGGCGAGCCGCTCTCGAATCCGTTCACGTCGAGTGCCGGCTCGGCGAAGGTGCGGAGGTAGAACTCCTCGCTCGCCCGGGGGTCAGCGGCGCGGGCACCCTGGGTTCCGAGCTCGTCGAGGCCGACCGGAAGCTCCGCCCAGCCGGCGAGCTCGTCCTCGGTCGGCGCGACCCGGCCCTTCCTGAGCGGCTCCGCCAACCGGCCGTCGCGGGCCGTGATCGCCGCGATCGTCGTCGCGAGCGCATGCGCCGCGTTCAGCGCTGCCCCACCGTAGATCCCGGAGTGCAGGTCGCGCTCGCCCGTGCGGACGGTGACGTGGAAGTAGACGAGTCCACGCGTCGCGAGCACGAACGCCGGGAGCCCGCGGCGGACCATGTCCGAGTCGAAGATGACCGCGGCGTCCGCTCCGCGCTCGTCGGCCTCGAGGAAGTCCACGATCGAATGGCCGCCGACCTCCTCCTCGCCGTCGCAGCAGAAGCGGACGTTGACGGGCAACTCGCCCGCCTGCGCAAGCTCGCGCGCACCCGCCAGGAGCATGAAGAGCTGCCCCTTGTCGTCGACGGTCCCGCGGCCGTAGAGGTACCCGTCGCGGATCTCCGGCTCGAACGGGTCGCTCTCCCAAAGCTCGAGCGGGGCCGGCGGCTGGACGTCGAAGTGGCCGTAGGCGATCACCGTCGGCGCGCCCGGGCCCGTCGAGGCGTGGATCTCGCCGATCGCGAGCGGCCGGCCGTGCCCGTCGACCACCTCGGCCTCGCCTCCGGCGCCGCGGATCAGATCCCGTACCCACTCCCCGGCGCGCCTCACGTCTGCGGCGTGCCCGGGATCCGCGCTCACCGAGGGAATGCGCAGGAACTCCGCGACCTCCTCGAACCAGGGCTCACTCATCGGCGCGAGTCTAATCACCCGGACCGCTGCAGCCCGGGTGATACTCGGCAGATGCCGTTCGCGGAGCGATTCGAGGCCCAGCTCCTTTCCGGTCGCCCGGCACGGACCGCCGAGGCGGTGGCGGAGCGGCTGCTGGCGATCCAGGGACAGGACCCGCGCGGCGCCCGGCTCACCGTTCGTTCCCGCTCCGCCGGGCTGACGGCAGCCGACGTCGACCGCGGTCTGACCGATCGCACGCTCCTCATCACCTGGCTGAACCGCGGCACGCTCCACCTCGTGCGGAGCGAGGACTACCCGTGGCTCCATGCGCTCACCGCCCCGCTCATCGTCTCCGGCAACGCGCGCCGGCTCGCCGAGACGGGCGTGACCCCGGCGCAGGCCGAGCACGCCGTGAGGACGATCGAACGGTCGCTCGCCGACGAAGGGCCGCTCACGCGCCCGCAGCTGCGCGACCGGCTCGACGAGGCCGGCGTCCCGACGGCGGGGCAGGCGCTCGTGCACGTGCTGATCCTCGCAGCGCTTCGTGGACTCACGGTTCGGGGGCCGATGATCGGACGCGAGCATGCCTACGCGCTCGTGCACGACTGGCTCCCGAAGCCGCCGAGGTTCGACCGCGAGCGGGCGCTCGGCGAGCTCGCCCGCCGCTACCTCGCCGGACACGGGCCCGCCGCCGACCGCGATCTCGCGAAGTGGTCGGGTCTGCCGCTCCGCGACGCCCGTGCCGGGCTCCGGGCGGTCGCCTCGAGACTCGACGAACGGCCCGGCGGCCTGGTCGCGCTAGCGCCGCCGCCGAAGAGCCCGAAGCTGCCGGCCCCGCGACTGCTCGGAGCCTACGACCCGATCCTGCTCGGGTGGGCTTCCCGTGAGGCGATCCTCGACGGGAACTCCGGTCTCGTCACCGTCAACGGCCTCTTCCGCCCGTTCGCGCTCGTGGACGGGAAGGCGGTCGCGATGTGGCGCTATACCGCCGGGAAGGTCGAGCTCGAGCCCTTCACCCCGCTCGGCAAGAAGGTCGAAGCGGCTCTCGAACGTGAAGTGCAGGACGTGATCCGGTTCCTCGCGTCGGAATCGAGGACGTAGGCCGCGCCCTCTTTGCGGCGTGACCCTACGCGACGTCGCGGAGCTGCTGCGCCTCCGCAAGCGCACGCAGCTTCTTCAGCGACTGGTTCTCGATCTGACGGATGCGCTCGCGGGTGACGTTGAACGTCCGGCCGACCTCGTCGAGGGTACGGGGCGATTCGCCGTTCAGCCCGAAGCGGAGCTCGAGCACCCTCCGCTCCCTGTCCCCGAGCATGGCGAGTGCACGGGTGAGGGCCTCGTTCCGCAGCGAGAGGCTCGCCATCTCGTCGGGAAGCGGCTCGGACTCGTCCTCGATGAAGTGCCCGAACTCCGACTCGTCGTCGTCGCCGACAGGCTTCTCGAGCGAGATGGGCGTCTGCGACGTGCGCCGGATCTGGTCGACCTCGTCGACCGTCATCTCGAGCTCGAAGGCGATCTCGGCAGACGTCGGCTCGCGGCCGCGCTCTGCACGCAGCTTCCGCTCGGCCCGCGTGATCTTGTTCAGCTTCTCGACGACGTGCACCGGCATCCGGATCGTGCGCCCCTTGTCGGCAAGCGCCCGTGCAACCGCCTGCCGGATCCACCAGGTGGCGTACGTCGAGAACTTGAACCCCTTGCGGTAGTCGAACTTCTCGGCGGCCCTGACGAGCCCGATCGTGCCCTCCTGGATCAGGTCGAGGAAGGGCAGGCCCTGATTCCTGTAGCGCTTCGCGATCGACACGACGAGGCGGAGGTTCGACTCGACCATCGTCTGCTTCGCGGCGTGGTCACCGCGCTCGATGCGCTTCGCGAGCTCGACCTCCTGCGCGGCGGTCAGCAACCCGACCCGACCGATGTCCTTCAGGAACAGCTGCAGCGAATCCGTCGTGATCTCGACCTCGAACGGCTCCTCGGCGGCCGGATCGTCGAACGCCGCGGGCGTCTGGGCCGGCAGTTCGGCTACGGCATGGAAATCGACAACTTCGAGCTCTTCCTCGAAGAGGACGGTCCCCGACTCGTCTTCACCCACGCAACGCTCCCTGTGTCCTCCGGGCCTTGCCGGCCCGGGCAGCTTCTACTCTCTTCCCCGTTGGTATTGCCGCGTCTGCGACCGAGATCGCCGTCGCGCAGCGGTAGAAGTATCAGCGACGCCGGACGGACGCCATGGGCCGACCGGCTCATTTTGCGGTGCCGGAGGTCCCCCCTCCCGCGATCGACTGGAGGGCCTTTTCGGCCGTCTTGCCGACCACGGTGCCGGGCCCGAGCTTGACGGTCTGCTCGAACTGCTTCACGGCCTGCTGGCCCTGCGCCGTCCACGCGAGGAGGAGCGCGAGGTAGTAGTGGACGATCTGGCTCTTCGGGAACCGCGTCGTCAGCGGCCCGAGGTGCGAGAAGGCCGGGACGATGTTGTCCTCGTCGAAGAGCGCGACCGCCGCCGCGACCTGCGCCTCGTCGTCATTCGGGTGGAGCTTCGCGGCCCGGGCGAAGACGGTCTCCGCCGATTCCTGATGGCCCTCCTGCTGCAGCCTCGAACCCTGCTCGAGGAGCGCGTCGGCGTGCTCGGGGATGAACACGGGGTAGCTCGGGCCACTCGAGGGCTGGAAGTACTGAGGGTGGAGGAAGTTGTCTGCGAGGCCCTGGTAGGGCGTGTCCCGCCCGAGCTTCTTCGCCGACTCGAGCGCTGTCGTCGCGTCGGCCGGGAACCCGGCCCAGTAGAGGGCGAGCCCGCGGTAGTACTCGACGATCGCGCTGCGGTGGCGCTCCGCGACCGTGTCGTGGACCGCGTACTCGAGCCCGAGCTTCTGCATCGCGTCGATGCTGCCGTGCGGCCACTCCTTGAACGCCGCGACGATCTTCGGCCCTTCCGGGGCCGGCAGGCCCGTGGGGATCGGCGGCTTGCCCGGCTGGACAGTCGGTTGGTGCGGCGTCGTCCGGGTGTCGACGGTGAGCCCCACGACGATTCCGGCCGCTGCGATCGCCGCGATCGCGACGTTCAGATACAGGTAGGCGCTTCTCGGCACTTGCTGCATCAACGGTAGCGGGAATGCGGAAGACGGCTACTATCGTTTTTGAAGGAATGGCGACCTACAGGGAACTTCTCAACCAGATCAAGGAGCGGATCGTCGAAGTCGACGCCCGCGAGGCTCAGGCGATCGAGGGCGCAACCTGGATCGACGTGCGCGAGCAGAGCGAGTGGGACGAGGGCCACATCCCCGGCGCGATCCACGTGCCGCGCGGCAACCTCGAGTCCCGGATCGAGAGCGTTGCGCCCGACCGCTCGAAGCCGGTCGTCGTCTACTGCGCCTCGGGCGCCCGCTCGGCGTTCGGCGCGAGCTCGCTGCTCGAGCTCGGCTACGAGCATCCGTCCTCGCTCGCCGGCGGGATCGCCGACTGGAAGCGAAACGGCTACGAGATCGTCCTCCCGCGCACGCTCTCACCCGAGCGGCGCGCACGGTACGCACGCCACCTCGCGATCCCAGAGATCGGGGCCGAAGGGCAGCTGAAGCTGCTCGACGCGCGCGTGCTGCTTCTCGGTGCGGGCGGCCTCGGCTCCCCGGCCGCGCTCTATCTCGCGGCAGCCGGGATCGGGCACATCGGGATCATCGACGCCGACATCGTCGACGAGTCGAACCTCCAGCGGCAGATCGCCCACTCGCTGAACACGCTCGGGACGCCGAAGGTCGACAGCGCGAGGCGCGCGATCGAGGCGCTCAACCCGGACGTGGAGGTCACCACCTACCGCGAGCGGCTGAGCTCCGAGAACATCGACCGGATCCTCGACGAGGGCTGGGACATCATCGTCGACGGCACCGACAACTTCCCCACCCGCTACCTCCTGAACGACGCGTCGGTGTGGCGCGGGATTCCGGTCGTCTACGGGGCGATCTACCGCTTCGACGGCCAGGTGAGCGTGTTCAAGCCGCACGAGGGCCCGTGCTACCGGTGCCTCTTTCCCGAGCCGCCGCCGGCGGACCAGGCACCGTCGTGCTCCGAGGGCGGCGTGCTCGGCGTGCTCCCCGGCATCGTCGGGACGCTCCAGACGAACGAGGCGCTGAAGCTCGCGGCGGGGATCGGCGATCCGCTGATCGGGCGCCTGCTGCTGATCGACGCGCTGCACGGCGAGTTCGACGAGGTGACGATCAAGCGCCGGCCCGACTGCCCGGTCTGCGGCGACGATCCCACGATCCTCCGGGAAGACGGGTACATCGACTACGTCGAGTTCTGCACGCGATGAGCGTCGTGAGGGTACCGCCCGTGCTGCGGGCAGAGGCCGGCGGGGAGCGCGAGATCACCGCGTCGGGTGCGACCGTCCGGGAGGTGCTCGAGGATCTCGCCGCCCGCGTCCCGGCGCTCGGCGAGAAGGTCTACGACGGCGCCGAGATCCGGCCGCACGTGAACGTCTACGTCGACGGCGAGGACGTGCGCACGAGCGGCGGCCTCGATGCCTCGGTCGGCGAGCACGCCATGGTCGTCCTGCTGCCCGCGATGGCGGGCGGAGATGATCGCTGAGAACCTGCTCGGCCTGATCGGCAACACGCCGCTCGTCGAGCTCTCGCACCTCTCACCCGAGGGCGTCTCGATCTACGCGAAGCTCGAGGGTCAGAACCCGACCGGTTCGGTCAAGGATCGCATCGCGCTCGCGATGGTCGACGCCGCCGGGCTCGAGCCCGGCGCGGAGCTGCTCGAGCCGACGAGCGGGAACACGGGAATCTCGCTGGCGCTCGTCGCGAAGCTCCGCGGCCTCGCGCTGACGTGCGTGATGCCGGCGAACGCGACACCCGAGCGGCGCCTCGTGCTCGAGCTCTACGGCGCGACGATCGTGGACTCGCCCGCCAACGAAGGCTCGAACGGGGCGGTGCGGCTCGCGCAGGAGATGGCGGCTGCGGAGCCGCGGTACACGATGTTGTTCCAGTACGCGAACGAATGGAACCCGCGGGCGCACTACGAGGGCACGGGCGCGGAGATCGTCCGCGACCTGCCTCGCGTCGACGCGCTCGTCGCCGGGCTCGGCACCGGCGGCACGCTGATGGGGACCGGGCGGAGAGTGAAGGAGGCCTTCCCGGATGCGGTCATCGCGGCAGCGGAGCCGCTTCCCGGTGACCCCGTGATGGGGCTCCGTTCCCTCGAGGACGGTTACGTGCCTCCGATCCTCGACGTGTCGAAGCTCGACCGCAAGATCCTCGTCTCGAACGTCGAGGCTGTCGCGGCGGTGCACGCGCTGCTCGATCGCGAAGGGATCTTCGCGGGCGTCTCGGCGGGGGCGGTCGTCCATGTCGCACGGAAGATCGCCGGCGAGCTTCCCGCAGGATCCATCGTCGTGTGCGTGCTGGCGGACGGCGGCTGGAAGTATCTCTCCGGCGACTTCTGGCGGGCCGAGAACGTCGAGGAGTCGATGGAGTCAACGCTCTGGTGGTAGTTCCGTCCTCCATCCGGGAGGAGCTGCACGCGCACGCGGCAGAGGAGGCGCCGAACGAGTGCTGCGGCGTGATCGTCCTCCGCGAGGGCGTGGCCGAGCGCTACGTCCGCGGCCGCAACCGGCTCGCTTCGCCCTACCGTTACGAGCTCGACATCGACCCGGAGGTGTGGTTCCTCGAGGACGAGGGCTACGAGCTGGCGGTCTTCCACTCGCACCCCGAGACCGAGCCGCGGCCGTCGAGGACCGATCGCGAGCTGTCCGGACTCTGGGCCGGCAAGCCGTTCCTGATCTACGGGCTGAAGCTCGAGGAGCTCCGGGCGTGGACGATCACGCCCGACGACTTCGCCGAGCTCGAGCTTCGCTGACCGACTGCCGGGCTCGCCTTTCCGCCCTGCTACCTTCGTCGCGTGGGGATCGTCGCGATCGAGGCGCCGTCACTCGGCGAGGGATGGCTCGCCGTCTCGCGTGCGATCCTCGAGACGGGCGACGGCGCCACCTGGGGCGGCGCGCCGACACGCGAGATCGCGCTGCTCTCGCTCCTCGTCGGCGAGCCCGATTCGCGCGACTCGCTGATCGCCGAGCTCGGAGACCCGGACTGGCTCGACTGGATGCATCGCAACTTCTTCGTCGCAGAGGAGGTACCGGAGCTCGGCCGCGCCAGGAGCTACGCCGCACGGCTCTTCGACTACGACGGGCTCGGGCGGGATCAGATCGCCTGGGTCGTCGACCGGCTCCGCGCCGACCCGGAATGCCGGGACGCCACGATCACGACCTTCCAGCCGCTCACCGACACGACGTACATCCCGTGCGTGTCGCTGCTCGACTTCTGGCTGCGCGATGGAGCGGTCGAGCTCGTCGTCTACGCGCACGGCCTCGACTTCGGGAAGAAGGCCTACGGCAACCTCGTCGAGCTGGCGCGACTGCAGGAGCACGTGGCCGGCGAGCTCGGCGCCGGGATCGGGCAGCTCGTCGTCCACGTCAAGACCGCGCACATCTACGAGCCCGAGCTCGCCGCGATGGCCGAGCTCACCGGGCTCGCCGCCGTCAGCTGACCGGCATCCCGCTCAGGGCGGAGTCGTGCAGCGACTCGAGCACGCGCGCCTGGGCGACCGCGTCGTCGCGCCCGAGCAGGAGGTCGGCCTCGCCAAGGATCGCGTCGCTCACGTTCTCGAGCTCGAGACGGTAGGAGTCGACTGGGTCGAGCTCGATCCTCTCCACTCCGCTCTCCCGCCGCACCTCGATAACCGGGATCCGGCAATGCCACGGGTCGTCGAGGAAGAGCGATCCCTCGCTGCCGATCGCCTCGAGCTCGTCCCGCTCGGGAAGCGCCGTGCCGCAGTCGAACTGCGCGAGGACGTTTCCCGGAAAGCGCATCGTCCCGGTGAAGACCCAATCGGTTCCGCTCTCACCCGTCCACGCCTGCCCGTAGACGGTCTCGGGCTCGCCGGCGAGAAGCCGCACGCCGCTCACGCAGTAACACCCGACGTCCATGAGCGAGCCTCCCTCGACGTCCGGGCGCAGGCGGATGTTGTCCGCGTCGTAGAGCGAGTAGCCGAACGTCGCCCGCACGAGCCGAAGCTCTCCGATCGCGCCGTCGGCGACGAGCGACGAAAGCCGCGCGGTCTGCGGGTTGTGGCGGTACATGAACGCCTCGGAGACGAGCCGCTCGGCCTTGTCGGCAGCGTCGAACACCGCCTCGACATCGGCCGTGTGCCGCGTGAAGGGCTTCTCGCAGAGCACGTGCTTCCCCGCCTCGACCGCCTTGATCGACCACTCGCAGTGGAGGTTGTTCGGGAGCGAGATGTAGACCGCGTCGATCGCCGGATCGGCGAGCAGCTCCTCGTAGGAGCCGTAGGACCGCGGGATCTCCCACTCGCGCGCGTAGGCCTCGGCACGCGCAGCGTCGCGGCTCGCGACGGCGGCCAGCTCGACCTTCGGCGAGGCGTGCGCGCCCGGGATCACGAGCCGGTTGATGTGCGCCGTGGAGATGATCCCCCACCTGACGGCTGTCGGCTCCGAACTGCTCATCCCCACGCTCCCTCGGTCATCGGGCGGAATCCCGTTTCGAGGATACGCAAACGCCGCGGCCGCTCCAGCGCCGACGCGAGCACCTCGGCCGGATCAGCGCCGTCTTCCCCTTCGAGGCTCATGCAACCTCCAGTGGTCGAAGGGCCGGGTAGAGCGCGCCGAAGCGTGCGTAGTCCTCGTCGTAGACCCCGACCCACTCGGGGTCCGGCTCGATCCGCTCGGTGACGCGCACGCAGCGGGCGATCGCCTCGGCCGCATTCGCGAACGTGCCCGATTTGACACCGGCGAGGAGCGCGGCGCCGTACGCGGAGCCCGCGTCGCACTCGGTGCGCTCGAGGGGGAGATTCAGGACCGAGGCGACGATGCGCGTCCAGAGATCGCTCCGCGAGCCGCCGCCCGAGATGCGGCCGACCTCGGGCTCGGCGCCAGCGGCCCGCAGGAGCTCGAGCGAGTCGCGGAGCCCGTAGGCGACGCCTTCCATCGTCGCTCGGGCGAGCGCTCCGCGGTCGTGCCGGAGCGAGAGGCCGCTGAACGCGCCGCGGGCGTTCGGGTCGGAATGCGGAGTGCGCTCGCCCGCGAGATACGGCGCGAAGAGGAGCCCTTCGCATCCGGGCGCCCAGCGCTCGGCCTCGCGGTCGAGCTCGGATGCGGCCGCACCGAACAGCTCGGTGAGCCATGCGAACGAGCCGCCACCCGAGAGCATCACGCCCATCGCGTGCCAGGTGTCGGGCACCGCGTGGCAGAAGGTGTGCACCCGCGCCTGCGCATCGGGCGCGTAGGCCGGGGTGACGCCGAAGGCAATGCCGGCAGTGCCGAGGGCGATCGAGACCGGGCCCGGGCGATCGATCCCGACGCCGAGCGCGGCGGCGGCCTGGTCGCCCGCACCACCGACGACGGTCGACTCGAACGCCGGTGGAAGCCATTCCCCGGGGATCTCGAGCGCGGCGCACACGTCGGCCGACCAGCGCCGGGCGCCGACGTCGAAGAGCAGGGTCCCGGAGGCGTCGGAGACGTCCGTCGCGAGCTCTCCGGTGAGCCTCAGGTGCAGGAAGTCCTTCGGCAGCAGCACGGTCTCGATGCGCTCGTAGGCCTCCGGCTCGTGCCGGCGGAGCCAGAGGAGCTTCGGCGCCGTGAACCCTGCGAGGGCACGGTTCCCGGTCAGCGCGACGAGCCGGTCGAGCCCGAGGCGCGTCTCGATCTCCTCGCATTCGGCGCCGGTCCGGCCGTCGTTCCAGAGGATCGCGGGCCTGATCACCCGGCGCTCGGAGTCGAGCGCGACGAGCCCGTGCATCTGCCCGGAGAG
>DASZLW010000145.1:0-11934 GCA_035552175.1 Gaiellaceae bacterium
CGTGCGCGATGATCGCGACGTTCCGGAGATCGGTGCGGGTGGAGAGCTCGGGGTCGGACACGGCCCGCCAGGGTAGCCGCGAGGGGGCGACCCGGGTCGCGCCGAGGCGGAGTAACCTGGCTCCGATGGCGCTCCCGCACCCACGGAGAAGGCTCGCGCTCGGCACCACCACGGTGATCGCCTGCCTGGCAGCGGTGTCGTTCACCTCCGCCGGCAGGAGCGACGCCTCGTCGGCGGTCGTCGTCCACAGCGAGGACACGGGTCTCTGCCCGTTCCCGCTCGAGGTCACGGTGAAGACGCAGAACGCCGGGCACCAGGTCGGCGCGACCGCGCTGCAATTCGCGTTCGGCGGCCCCACCACGATCACGCTTCGCAACGGCTCGACGGGTCGCACGGCGACGCTTTCCGCCCCCGGCGGGTACTCGATCACGCCCAGGACGGGAACGATCACCTTCACGGGCCGTCACGTCTGGTCCTGGTCGACGTCGAAGAACGTCCCGTTCATGTCGACGCAGGGCACCGGCAGCCTGGTCGCTCCCGAGTACCTCCTCGGCGGAAGCTCGAGGGCGAAGGTCGTCGATCCCTGCGCGCTCGTCGCTGCCGGGGCGCCCTCGACGAAGCCACGAACGACGGCCGCACCGTGGGGGCTCCCGCGCTACCCGCTCAGCCAGATCGCCTACGCGGGGCTCACGCCGCTGCTCGGCAACCTCGTGCGCCACGACCATGTCCATCTCGACGTGATCGTCAACGGGAAGAACGTGCCGGTCCCGGCGGGCGTCGGCCTCGCCGACCCGAAGGACACCGGTGCCTGCCCGCAGTTGCCCGGCTCGCAGTCATCCGGCTCGCAGTCATCCGGCGCGGCCAACGAAACCGGCGACTGCGACACGAAGAACATCTATGTCGCGCAGGTCGCCAACTCGCCGCTGCACACCCACTCCGCGAGCGGGATCATCCACATCGAGCCCGACCGGCCGGGCGTCTACACGCTCGGCCAGTTCTTCGACGAGTGGGGCGTCCGGCTCACGTCGAACTGCGTCGGGGGCTACTGCTCCGGCGAGGGCAAGGAGCTTCGCGTGTACGTCCAGGGCAAGCGCGTGCCGGGCGATCCGCGCTCGCTCGTGCTGGGGAACCGCGTCGAGATCGCGGTCGTCTACGGGAGCCCGTCGGCCTTCGCCTCCGTGCCCAAGGCGTACACGGCGGGCTGGCCGGGGCTCGGTTGCGGCGGCGTACACGAACCGCGCTGCTGACGCGGTCGCGCCGGGACCGGGTCAGGTGACGTTCAGCGGGTAGGTCTTCTGCCCGACCCGCGTCGTGAAGAGCCACTTGCCCGCCGTCAGCGTTACCGTCGTCGAGTGCTTGCCGACGAAGGCGACGCTGGTGATGTTCAGCGAGTGCGTGCCCTTCTGGAGCATGAAGCCGCTCTTCGCACTCCTGTCGGTCACCGTGATCGTGTACTTGCCCGGCGCCACGCTCTTCACGCTCTTGCCCTTGTAGGCGAGAGAGACGGCGCCCGTGGCGCTCACCGAGGCGGTGAGCGAGCCGCGGCTCGTCGCAACCTGCGAGCCGAGGGGGTTCGTCGAGGCGGCGGAGCCGTGGTTCGACGCTGAGTTGCCGTTCGTACCCGACTGGGCCGGCGGCGCGCCGAGCATGTCGCCCGTCGTCGTGAAGGTGTAGGTGACCGGCGGGACGGCGTCGTCGTCCTTCCAGGTGTACGTCGAGTTCGGCTGGAGGACTGCGTTGTACTGGTTCGTCGCGAGCTCGCCCTCGTCCATGTTGTCGACGATGCTCGTGCCCGGCCCCTTGAGCTCGAAGTACGGGACGTTCGAACAGCCGCCCGGACCGAAGAGCATCACGGTGTAGTAGCCGCCGGGGATCTGCGTCGGCGCACCGCTCGCCGTGCCGACGGGCGTCCCGTCCGGGAGCGTCACGGCGATCGAGCCGTTCGTGAAGAAGTTGACGCGGAGCGTCGGGTTGGCCGTGGTTCGCGCCTGGCCGGCGGGCGTCAGCGCGAGCACCCCGACTGCGACGAGCCCCAGCAGGAACAGGCTGTTGAGCTTGCCCACGACCTGAAAACGCAGGCACGACCGCCCGGACGTCGGCTGATCCGCGGTCTTCGCCTTCACGATAGAAGCATACGCCCGCTCGGGCAGCTGCGGATTGCCCGAGTTCTTACGATTTCGTGTCGTCGAGCACCGCCGCGAAGACCCCTACGGGTCAGCTTCCGTCTCGCGCGAGGACGACGAAGGCCCCTACGGGATGAGCGTGGTAGCCGTGCCGCTCGAGCTTGGCGACGATCGCCTCCCTCGCGAGCTCGCTCCGGAAGAACACGAACCCGGGCGAGCGAGCCTGCGCGACCTCCCGCCCGTAGGCAGGGCGGCGGGCAAAGCTCGGGGCGAGTCGCACCCTGCCGCCCGTGAAGGTGACCGCATGCATGTCGTTCTCGACGGCGACGATCCGCTCGCGCGCGTCGAAGTCGAGGACGTAGACGATGAAGTAGTCGCCGTAGGCCCGCCTCACGTGAAGCCGGTCGAGCTCCGCGATCAGCGGCCCGAACCGCGATGCGGTGGGGCTGAACGCTCCGGGGTGCGTGCGCCTGAATGCGTTCATCTCGTGCAGCACGACGAACGAGAGCGCGCACGCGGCTGCAAGCAGCACGATCGAGCGCCGGTAGGTGGTCGCGAGCTGGGCGACGAGGAGAGCCAGCACCGGGGTCAGGACGACGAGGTAGCGCGGCTCCCGGGACTCGAAGGTCGGAGGCGAGATGGCGTACAAGGGGCCGAACGCAAGCGCTACGGAATAGAGAAGAGACGCCTCGGACCGCCTCGAGCGGCGGAGCGCGAGGACGGCCCCGGCCGCGAACAGCAGCAGGAGCCCGACAGACAGGAGATCTACGAGGCGAGCGAAGCCGAGGACGGGGGTCTGGGCGTACGGCACGCGAAGCCCTGCGATCATCCCGAGGAGCGGCGAGAGGAACAGCCGCTCGCGATGCCAGTAGGTCGTCGCACCCCCGGGCAGCGGCGTCAGGGAGCACCAGCCGTGCCGCGCGTTCCAGACGAGCCACGGAAGCGCTCCGACGGCCGCTGCGACCGCGGCGGCCCAGGCGTGGCGCAGCACTCGCGGGTTCCGGCAGATCGTCCACAGGATCACGGGGACGGCCACAGGCACGATCTGCTCGCTCTCCCAGAGCGAGAGCCCGAGCACGAGGCCGAACACCCCGGCGCGCACGAGATCGGGCCGCTCGACCGTCCGCAGCGCGAGGAGCAGGATCAGCGAGCAGTAGAAGACGTCGCTCGCGTAGAAGCCGTACTGGTGGGTGAGGTAGAAGACGGCGAACGGCGGCCAGATCCATAGGAGAGCGCCCGCGGTCTTCCCGGCGGTGTCCCGGAACACCCGGAGCCCGACGCGCCACAGGACGAGCGAGGCGAGCCCGGAGATCGCGATCGGCACGATCCGCAGCACGAGCCAGCTCTGGCCGAAGAGCCAGAAGAACGGGACGGTGAGGAACACCTCCTGCGTCCCGCCGTAGGGCTGTCCCCAGTAGAAGACCGCCAGATGGCCGTCCAGCGCGTGGCGGACCATCAGCGCCACGATTGCCTCGTCGGAGTCCGGAGTTCCGATCCCGGTGCGCTCGACGTAGACGCGCAAGCCGATCCCCGCCACGGCGGCCAGCGCCAGCGGGGCCGTCCAGGGCGACGATCTCAGCCGCCCGAGGCGGGCTGCATGCACGATCGCCGCCACGCGCGGACTATGCCACCGGGTCCCGTCGAAATCGAGGGGCACCGGACGTGCAGTGCCTTCAGCCGCCGCACGCGAGCGAGCAGCGGCGGGGGTGGGATTCGAACCCACGGGACGCTTGCACGCCCAACGGTTTTCAAGACCGCCCCATTCGACCGCTCTGGCACCCCGCCTGGTGTTGACTCCATTTAACAGAAATCGGCCCGGGCGACGGCAACTTCGACGATTGCCGGGCGGCGAGCTGTGGAGAGCTGCCTCAGTTCTCGACGCGCGCCGGCGCACCGAGCTCGCGGAGGACCTCCGGGATGGCGCCGTCGAAGTTCTCGAGGATCGCGAGGAGCCAGCGGTCGGTGACCGCGGTGCCGTTCAACGTGTGCGGCGTCTCGAGGCGCTTCTCGCCGGCGCGGTAGCGGATACCGAGACGGCGCGCCTGGAAGTCCGTCGTGTTCGAGGTCGACGTGATCTCGCGGTAGCGCTGCTGGTGCGGGAACCAGGCCTCGATGTCGTACTTCTTCGTCGCGGGGTCGCCGAGGTCGCCCGCCGCCACGTTGACGACGCGGTAGGGCAGGCCGAGGGACTGCACGAGCTCCTCCTCGATCGCGAGCAGCCGCTCGTGCTCCTCGCTCGAGCTCTCGGGCGAGCAGTAGGCGAACAGCTCGACCTTGTTGAACTGGTGGACGCGGAACATCCCGCTCGTGTCCTTGCCGGCTGCGCCGGACTCGCGCCGGAAGCACGGCGAGAACGCCGCGTAGCGAAGCGGCAGCTCCTCGAGGATCTCGTCCATGTGGAAGCCCGCGAGCGCGACCTCGGAGGTGCCTGTGAGGTACAGCTCGTCGGCCTCGAGGGCGTAGATGTTCGAGCGCTCGGTGGGGAAGAACCCGGTGCCGTACATGGCCTTCTCGCGCACGAGCACCGGCGGGATCAGGGGGGTGTGCCCGTGCGCGGCCGCGCGCTCGATCGCCAGGCGGTAGAGGGACATCGCGACGAGCGCCGAGTCGCCGGCGATGTAGCCGAACCGCGAGCCGGAGAGGCGCGCGGCGCGCTCCATCTCGAAGCGGCCGACGTCGGTGTGCGCCCGGCCCGCCGGCCCCGGCTCGCCGACGCGGCGGACCTCCTCGGCGTCCTCGTCGGTCGTGCCGTCGGGAGCCGAGGGGTCGGGCGGGTTCGGCACCTTCTGAAGCAGCGCGTCCCGCTCGGCGGAGGCCGCTTCGAGCTCCTCTTCGGCGACGCGCAGCTCCTCCTTGAGGCGGTTCAGCTCCGCGAGCTGCTCGGGCGTCGGCTTGCCGTCGAGCTTGCGCCTCGTGCGGAGCTCTTCGACCTTCGGCAAGAGCGCCCGCCAGCGCTCGTCGGCGGCGAGCAGCTCGTCGAAGCGCTCGGCCGCGCCCTTGCGCGCGAGCGCGGTGCGGAAGCGGTCGGGATCCGAACGTGCGGCGCGGAGGTCGATCATGTCCCTGAGTCTAGAACCGCCTCGATCACGCGAGCGACGCCCTCCTCGGAGACCGGCGGGCACACCCAGTCCGAGAGCGCCTTCACCCGCGCGTCGGCGTTCTCGACTGCGATCCCGAACGCGCCCCAGTCCATCAGGTCGAGGTCGTTCTCACCGTCGCCGAAGCAGATCGTCTTCTCCTTCGAGAACCCGACGCGTTCTGCGAGGAAGTCGAGCCCCGAGCCCTTCGAGACGCCGTCGGCCGCGAACTCGAGGAAGAACGGGAGCGACTTCGTCACCCAGAGGCGTCCCTCGAACCGCTCCTGCATCGGCATGCGGAGCTCGTCGAGCTCGACGGGGTCGCCGATGCAGACGAGCTTCGTCGGCGGCTTCGAGAGCCACGACGCGAGATCCCCGACCGTGTGGAGCGGGATCTTCTGGAAGAGCGAGTAGCGCTCGGCCTCGGGCGTCACCTCGGCGACGTAGAGCTCGTCGTCGACGTAGACGTTCAGCCCAAAACCCCTCTCCTCGACCGCCGCGATCGCCTCCCGCGCGAGCTCGAGCTCGATCGGCTCGTGCAGGAGCCAGGTGCCGTCCGCATCGACGACCGCGGCGCCCTGGTAGCAGACGAGCGGGTCGGTCATCTCGGCCGGCGCGAGCACGCGGCGCGCGGACTGCACCATCCTGCCCGTGACGACGATCACCCGGATGCCCGCCGCGCGCGCCCGGGCGATCGCGGCGAGCGTCCGCGGCCGCAGGACGTAGTCGTCGGAGATCAACGTCCGGTCGAGGTCGGTCGCGATCACCTCGACCTCGCGCGGGAAGTCCGCCGGAAGCTTCAGGGGCCCTTGACGAGGAAGGCGACGAGGTCGGCGAGCTGCTGCGGAGAGAGCGAGGTGCCGTAGTTCCCGGGCATCGCGCCGGCGGGGAAGCCCGGCGCGACGTAGGCGCCCGGATCGGTGATCGAAGCGCTGACGAACTGCGGGAGCGTTCCCTGGTTCGCCGCCTTCGCGTACGCGGCGAGGTGGTCGAGGTCGGGCCCCACCTTCCCGGTCGTCGCCGCGGGCGTGAACACGTGGCACGCCCCGCAGCCCGTGGCCACGAACAGGGGCTTCCCCTTCGCCGGGTCACCGACGGTCTGCGTCGGCTTCGGCAGCTTGCCGACGACGGTGTCGGGCGTCGGCGTCACGACCTTCTTCCCGCCGGGAACCGTGTCCGAGCAGCCGACGAGGAGAAGTGCGAGCACAGCGAATGAAGCGAGGCGGCGCACGGCGAGCGAGTTTAGCCTGCGCGAGCGGGAGGGCTCCCGCAAACCGGCATTAGAACATGGTTAACGCCTGCGAGCACGACAGATGCCCGCTGTACGATGAGCGCATGAAACGTCGCACATACGGCCGCGACGCGGGGCTGACCCTGCGGATGCTGGCCACCACGGCACTGCTCGGCGCCCTCTACGTCGTCTTCGCAGTCGTCCTCTTCAACGTCTTGAACGTCGGGCTTGCACCGATGCTCCTCATCGTGGTCGGGATCGCCCTGTTCCAGTACTTCACCTCGGACAAGCTGGCGCTCGCCGCGTCCGGCGCGCGGATCGTGACCCGCGAGGAGGCGCCGGCGCTGCACGACATGGTCGAGCGTCTCTGCGCGATGGCCGAGCTGCCGAAGCCGAAGGTCGCGATCATGGACACGCCGGTACCGAACGCCTTTGCGACCGGCCGCTCGCCCAAGCACGCCGCGGTGTGCGTGACGACCGGCCTGTGGAACCGGCTCGACCCGAAGGAGGTCGAGGCCGTGCTCGCCCACGAGCTCTCGCACGTGGCGAACCGCGACGTGCTGATCATGACGCTCGCGTCGTTCTTCGCGATGCTCGCGGGGCTGCTCACCCGCTTCGGTCTCTACGCCGGCATGTGGGGCGGCGGCGGGGGCAACCGGAACAACAACAACGGCCCCCCGGTGTGGCTGATCGTGCTCGTCGTCTCGATCCTCGTCTACGCGATCAGCTTCGTCCTGATCCGGACGCTCTCGCGCTACCGCGAGTACGCGGCCGACCGCGGCTCGGCGCTGATCACCGGCGCACCCGAGTACCTGATGAGCGCGCTGCAGAAGATCTCGTCCCAGATCACGGCGATCCCGAACCAGGATCTCCGCGAGGTGCAGGGGATGAGTGCGTACTTCATCATGCCGGCGCGGGCGAAGGCATTCGCCAGCGAGCTCTTCATGGATCATCCGCCGCTCGAGAAGCGTCTTGCCGCCCTGGCGCAGATCGCCCGCGAGATGGGCAGGCCGACCGCTTGAGCGTCGGCCTGCGCGTCCGGGGCTAGCCCGACATGGGGCTCAGGGACGTCCTCTTCGGGAAGAAGCAGCTCGCCGGGCCGCGCGACGATCGCCTCTTCGCGCTCTCCACGGCAGCGGTAACCCTCGAGACCGAGCTCGGCCTCAAGACCTCCGGCAAGGCCGCGATCACCTACAAGCCGCTCTCCTCGGGCGAGTTCACGCAGGCGAACAACGACGCCGACCAGCTGATCAAGGCAGCCGCGGTCTCGTCGGGCTCCGAGGTCGAGCGGAAGACCGACACATATGGGTACGAATGGATGATCATCAGCGATCCCGACCTCGACGATCAGGTCACGGCCGTGCACGCGGTTGCGCAGCAGCTGACCGAGCAGGGCTTCGGCGCGCAGCTTCTCGCTGCGCCGTTCGTGTTCTCGGGCGGCCCGCATCCGGTCTACTGGATCTACGGCTTCAAGCTCGGGGCGTTCTACCCGTTCGTGCCGACGGGCGGTCAGAGTCGTGACAACGCGACGGAGCTCGAGCTGAAGGCGAAGCTCGAGCAGGAGCTTCCGATCGAGCAGGATCTCTCGCGCTGGTTCCCGCTCTTCGGCGCGCCGCTCTAGCGGAAGCTCAGGTTCCGGGCGGAGGCGCCGGCTCGGCCGCAGCAGAGGCGTCCGCCGCCGCCACGTCGTCGTCCGAGGCCTCGATCGCCGCGGGCCCCGATCCGGAGCCGAGCTCGGCCTTCAGCTTCGCGAGCTCGTCGTCGACCTGGCCCGTCTGCTGGATCTGCTTCAGCTGCCGGTCGATGTCGTCGCCCGAGGAGGTGAAGTCGGTGAGAGCGCCGGCCTCGGTGAGCTCGCTGATCGCGTCGGCGCGCGCCTGCATCGACTGCGTCTTGTCCTTCGCGCGCTCGACCGCGAGACCGACGTCGGACATCTGGTTCGAGATTCCCGTCGCCGCCTCGCCGATCCGCACCTGCGCCTCGGCGGCCGAGTACTGCGCCTTGATCACTTCCTTCTGCGTGCGGAACTGCTCGATCTTCGTCGAGAGCGCCTTCTCGCTCGAGATCATCGTCTGCTGTTGCGCCTCGAGCTGCTGCCCCGACTGCATGATCCCCTCGAGCTGTCCCTGGACCGCCGCCTTGCGGGTGAGCGCCTCGCGCGCGAGATCCTCGCGGTTCGCCTTCAGCGCCTCCTTGGCCTGGCCGTCGAGCTTGTCGGCCTGCTGCTGCATCGAGGTGTACTGCATCTCGAGGCGCTTCTTCGCGGTCGCGACGTCTGCGATCCCGCGCTTGACGTTCTGAAGCTGCCGGAGCTGCTCCTCGTAGGAGTAGTCGAGCGTCTCGGCGGGGTTCTCCGCGTGATCGAGCAGCCTCGAGAACTTCGCCTTGACGATCAACATCGTGCGCCCGAACAGGCCTGGCATGTGCCCTCCCGAAAATGGTTGAAGTCCAAGCGTATCTCCCGGCGATCGGCTCGGACGAAGGCTGCATCGGTAGCCTCAGTACGTGCTCGTCGCCCGCAGCCTCGACCCCGGCTACCTCTCGAACGCCTACATCGTCGGAGACACGGAGGGTGGGACGGCTGTGTACGTCGACTCCGGTGCGCCGATGGAGCCTCTGCTCGAGTTCGCCCGCGAGCACCGGTTGACGGCGACGCACGTCCTGCGTACCCATTCCCACACCGATCACGTGGTGCACGAGGCGGAGCTCGGGCTGCCTGTCGTCACCGGGTCGCTGCGGGCCGGCGGCCTCGAGATCGAGGCGATCCCGACCCCGGGGCACTCCGACGACATGGTCTGCTTCGTGGTCTCCGACGGCTCGGGAGAGGTGCTCGTCTTCTCCGGCGACACGCTCTTCAAGGACGCTGTCGGCGGCGGCGACTTCGCCCTCGTGAAGCACGCGGTGATGGACGTCTACATGGCGATGCCGCATGAGCAGCGGCTCCTGCCCGGCCACACGGACGAGTCGACGATCGGCCGCGAGTGGGACGAGAACCCGTTCGTCATCGTCTGGCGAGGGATCGAACCCGAGGGAACCGACCGCGTGACGGTGCGCGGCCGCGATGCGACGCTGATCGTGTGGAGCCCCGACTACGACGGCAAGGGCAAGGCGTGGGTTCGCTACGACGACGGCACCGACGCGATCGTCGGCGGCTCCGCCGTCACCCGCTGAGCGTCAGCCCGAGAAGCCGACCTTCAGCGTCGAGCGCATCGACGAGACGTAGCTCCGGCTCAGCCCGTGACCGAAGGAGTGCACCCACGTCCAGTTGCGGTTGTAGAGATGCACGCCCGACCCGGCGAGGCTCAGCGCGCCGCCACCGTCTCCGAGCGGCTTCCAGCCCGCGGGCGCTCCGAAGATGTCGATCTCGGGGCCGCCGCCGCACATCGGGTTGTTGCTCCCGACGTAGGTGCCGTAGCGAGACGTCGGTGCCTCGAGACCGACGATCCGCAGGGTCGCGCCGTCCGGGTCGTAGCGCGCGCGAAAGTCGGGGAAGTCGCCCATGTCGGGGACGATCCGGAGCGTGCAGGTGAGGTTCGGGCCGTTCGCGGTGTTCCGCCAGAGGACGTGGAGGACTCCGGCGATCTTCGAGCCGTCGAAGCTCGTCTGGTTCGAGATCACGCTTCCGGCGAAGAGGTCGCCCCACGTTCCGCGCCACGTGTAGGCCCACTGCACGTGGTAGGTGTAGGTGTGCTGCGTCCCCTGCGGGAGCATCGTGTTCGCCAGGTCGAACGTGCCCGCGTACGAGATGCTGAGCGGCGTGCCCATGGTGGGCAACGCCTGGCGTGTCGACCCCGCCGGGCCGGCGAGCGAAGCCGCCATGACGAGTACGAGCGCCGCCGCGGACGTGCTCCGCGCAAGACGCCGTTCGAGCCGCAGCCTGCGGGGCCGACCCATGCCGCGAACGCTATGTCATTTCCGAGCCCGGCGGAATACTGCAGGAAGAAGGAGCTTCGCCCGGGCGCACGACGTGACCCTCTAGCCTGTCTCGGCTCGCTCGCGACCTGTCCGGAAAGGACAGTAGCCTTGCCCGCGTGCGTCTCATCGTCGCCCGCTGCGAGGTCACCTACACCGGTCGGTTGACCGCCTTCTTGCCCGTCTCGACGAGGCTCCTGATGCTCAAGGCGGACGGCTCGGTGCTGATCCACGCCGACGCCGGCGGCTTCAAGCCGTTGAACTGGATGACCCCGCCCGTCGTGCTCGAGGATGGCGGCGACGTGCTCGTCGTGCGCAAGCGCGCGGGGCGCACCGAGGACAGGCTCGAGATCCGCTTGCTCGAGGTGCTCTCGGACGTCGAGCACGAGATGGGCGAGGCGGCGGCGCTCGAGAAGGACGGAGTGGAACGCGACCTCCAGCTTGCGCTCGCGGCGGCGCCTGAGTCGATCGCGGAGGGCCTGCGGCTCGTCCAGCGGGAATGGCCGACCGACATCGGGCCCGTCGACCTGATGTGCCGTGACGAGGACGACGGCTGGGTCGCCGTCGAGATCAAGCGCGTCGGCACGATCGACGCCGTCGAGCAGCTCGCGCGCTATCTCGAGCGCATCAGGCTCGACCCGGCGAAAGCCGCCTGCGGCGGGATCCTGGCGGCCCAGCAGTTCAAGCCCCAGGCGGTGACTCTCGCCGACTCGCGCGGGATCCGCTGCGCCGAGGTCGACCTGGCGCTGCTGCGCGGCGAGCGGGAGCCCGAGCTCACGCTTTTCGCCGTCTGACCCGCGGGCGCGGCGTCAGCCGACGACGCGGATCGTGATCGTGCCCTCCAGTCGCTCGTCGTCGTGTAGCGGGCTCGACCGGAATCTGCTGCCTGAACCACGCGGGGGTCTTCCCGCCCTCATCGCGTCCCGGTCCTGCACGAGCCGCGCGGCCGTCAGCTCGGAGGACGGGTTCCGTGTCGAGATACGGGCGAACGGGGACGTCCACCTCCCGTCGACCTCGACCCGCCGGGTCGGCGCCTGAGCCGCCGGTGCCGTGCTCGTCGTCACCTGGTGCCACTCGCCCCTGAACGAGATCACGTAGACGCCACCGGTTGCGTGGCCGGAGGATCCGAGCGCCGAGGCTCCCGCGGAGAGAGCCAGGGCTGCGAGCGCGACCACGAGCGACGCGGAGCGAAGCGCCCGGCCGGAGCGCCAGAGAACAGCGATGCCCACCCGCCGGGGGTGTAGGAGGCAGGGCACGGCCCCACAAGCACGGCGGGGGCGCAACGCCTCGCCCCACCAACTCGCGATCAGCGCCGAAGCCGGGGCAAGACCTCCCGGACGAGAAGCTCGACACCGGCCCGCTCGGCGATCCCGTGCGGCGTGCCGAAGTCGATCCGCCGGGCCCCGGCGTCGAACAGCGCCTCGACCTGCACGGCGATCGCAGCCGGAGTGCCGGAGAAGGCGAACAGGTCGAGAACCTGATCCGAGATCAGGCGCGCCGCGCCGTCGCCGTCGCCTGCCTCGACGCGCGCGCCGAGCGCAGCGAGGAACGCAGGGTCGAGCTCGAGCGTCGGATCGAGCGCGGCGACGAC
>DASZLW010000146.1:0-3508 GCA_035552175.1 Gaiellaceae bacterium
GTCAGCGTCGTCGCTCCCCTGCGCGCCTCCTGGATCGTCCACCCGGCGTGCGGGCTCCTGTCGACGACGGAGATCGCGTACCTGCCGGCCCGGAGCGTCGAGACGGGGCGGCCGCCCGACGAGAGGGTCGGCTTCCCGCTCGCGCCGACCGTCGCCTGGAGCGTGCCGCGGTAGGAGAGCTTCTTCGCCACTCCCGAGCCGAGGACTCCGACGTTCGTGCTCGACGGGGTCGTCCCGACCGGTCTGGGCGTGCTCACGGTCTGGGCAGGGCTCGAGACGGTGGTCCCCGTCGTGCGGAACACGATCGGGGCAAGGCCCGGCTCGGCCGTGTCGGAGAAGGTGTACGTCGAGCTCGCCGCCAGGGTCTCCTGGTAGATCTCGCTCTTGTCGTCGCCGCCCTGGAGATCGGTCGAGAGGTTCACCCCGGGGCCGGAGAGCTGGAACATGTGCACCGGGTCGCTCCCGTCTGCGGCGTCGTCGATGATGTCGACCTGGTAGGCGCCGAAGGGGAGCTGCGCGCCCGGCGATCCCGCGGAGACCGGGGAGCCCCCCGGCGGGATCAGCTCGAGCGTGTTCCCGGCGGAGTAGGCGAGCGTCAGCTCGGGGCCCGGAGCGCCCGCGGCCGCGGGCAGGCCGGAGAGCGCGAGCGCCAGAGAGAAGGCGAGTGTGAGGCGGGCCCGGGACATGGCTGCGCTCGATGGGAAAACGCAAGACGGGGGCGGGTGGGGAAGGAAGCGCATGCCTTCCCCACCCGCCTTCGCTCGTTCTGCCTAGGCGACGCCCGCGGCCTTCAGTGCCGCGCGGACGGCTCCGGGCGAGAACGGGGCACTGCGGAGCCGGACGCCCGTCGCGTCGAAGAACGCATTCGCGACCGCCGCGGGGATCGGCGTGATGCCGGGCTCACCCGCTCCGAGCGGTAGCTGGTCGGTCTTCTGCAGGACGACGGTCGTGACCTTCGGCGTCTCCGAGAAACGGAGGATCGGATAGCCGACCCAGTCGAGGCTCGTCACCCGGCTCTTGTTGAACTTGACCTCTTCGTGGAGGACCCGCGAGAGGCCCATGATCGAGCCTCCGGAGGTCTGGTTCGCCACACCGTCCGGGTTGACCGCCAGGCCGACGTCGATCGCGGCGTAGATGTTCGACGTGCTGATCTTCCCGGTCTTCTTGTTGACCGAGATGTCCACGATCGCGGCTCCCATCCCGGCCGTTCCGTGGATCCCGGTGCCGACACCGCGCCCGGTGACGATGTTGCCGGTCTGCTTGACCGAGTTCGCCACCTTCGGCTTCCAGCCCGCGGCCTGCGCCGCGGCGCTGATCACGCCGGCCCACCGATCGGTCGAGGCGTTCTGGACCCGGAACGCGACGGGATCCATGTTCGCGAGGTGCGCGAGCTCGTCGATGAACTGCTCCGCCGCGAACGCCGCGATCTGCCCTTCGCCGCCGCTCCGGTGCGATCCGGCGCGGAAGTAGCCGTTGTAGACGGGCATCGTCAGCCCGGTGATCGCCTTGTTCGGCGAGTAGTACTGGACACCGCACGACGGCTCGTCGCAGCGGGCTCCGGTCATCGCCTGGAGCGTCGGCAGCGTTTGCTGACCGGTCAGCTCCGAGGTGAGATCGATCACCGTCGAGTACGGAGACGACATCAGGTTGAACTGGTACGCCGTCAGCTTCCCGTTCGCGTCGATCCCGCCCGTCAGGTCGGAGAGTTGCGCCGACTGGTAGTTGTCCCAACCGTTCTCGTCCCAGCGCATGAGCTGCAGGCGCACGGGGGCGCCGGCGAGCTTGGAGAGCATCGCCGCCGCCTTCGGCGTGTCCGACGTGCTCTGGGCGGAGCCGAACGAGCTCGCCCCCTCGTAGTAGTAGACGCGTACCTGGTTCGGCTGCAGCCCGAGCAGGCCGGCGACGCCCGTCACGACCGACTGGATCTGCTGCGAGCTGCAGTAGACGATCGCCGAGCTGGCCGTCACGTCCGCGACCGAACAGGCCGGGCCGATCGGGACCCGGCTGCCGTTCTGGAACGAGTAGGTCGCCGAGAGGGTCTTCGCAGCCGACGCGAGGCCTGCGGCGATGTTCCCGGCGACGACCGGAGCCTCGTTGCTCGTCACGGCCTGTCCCGCCGCGACGTGGCTCCGCATCTGCTTGAACAGGTTGCCGGTCGTCGGGAGGATCGGGTTGTCCTGCCACACGACCTTCAGCTGCGCCGCGGCCTGGATCGCGTCGTACTCGTGCGGCGCGATGACGCCGAGGAAGTTCCCCTGCCGGACGACCTTCGCCGACGGGATGTGCGAGATCGAGCTCTCGTCGACCGAGATGATGTTGGCGCCCGACCCCATCGGGCCCTGCCCGCGCGGGCGGACGACGCGGCCGTGGACCATCCCGGGGATCCGGATGTTGTGGACGTACGTGTAGGTGCCGGCGATCTTCGCGGGCAGGTCGATGCGCGGCACGGTCGTCGTGACCACCGTGTACTGGCTCACCGGCTTCGCCGGCGCCTGGCCCGGGTTGAGGCTCGTGGGCGAGATCTTCGTGCTGAAGAGCTTGCCGCCGACGAGCTGCGCGTAGGTGATCGACTTCCCGCCGCCCGAGATCGTCCCGTTCGCCGCCGAAAGGCTCGCGACGGGGACGCCGAGTGTCGTGGAGGCCATGTTGAGGAGCGCCTGCATCGCTGCGGCCGAGGCCGCACGCAGGGCCGGGCCGGGGCTCGACTGGATGCCGGTGCTACCGCCGGTGCTTCCCGAGTTGACGAGCTGGTAGGTGTCCCAGATGCCGTGGCGGACCATGGTCATCGGCAGGTTGAGCTCCTCGGCGAAGAGCTGCAGGAGCCCGGTGGTGACGCCGTTTCCGACCTCGACCTGGCTCGTCTTCATCGTCGCCATCCCATCGGCGCCGATCGAGAGCCAGGAGTCGACCTGTGTGACGTCGGGCAGGTACCCGGTCGGAGAGCCGGCGGCGGCGGCCTTCGCGGCGAATCCGGAGCCGGCGAGCGAGAAGCCGACGACGAGTGCGCCGCCGCCCTTGATGAAGCTCTTGCGGGAGAACTCCCGCTCGTGCAGGGCCGACGGGTCCTCGTGCTGCAGACCGGTCATGTCTACGCACCGCCTTTCGCCATCACGGCCGCGGCCTTCTGGATCGCGGTCAGGATTCTCGGATAGGTGCCGCAGCGGCAGAGGTGCCCGTTCATCGCGGTGCGGATCTGATCCTCGGAGGGGTTCTTCGTCGTCGCGAGCAGGTCGGCAGCCTGGATCATCATCCCGTTCTGGCAGTAGCCGCAATGCGGCACCTGAACGTCGATCCACGCCTGCTGCAACGGATGCAACGCCGGAGCCGCGGCCGTCGTGCCGCGAGAGGCCGCATAGAGCGCGGGGAGACCTTCGAGCGTCGTGATCGTCTTCCCGCTCACCGCCGCGACCGGAGTGACGCAGGACCGGATCTCCTTCCCGTCGAGCAGCACCGAGCAGGCGCCACACTGCGCGAGGCCGCAACCAAACCGCGGGCCATGCAGGTGGAG
>DASZLW010000147.1:0-4065 GCA_035552175.1 Gaiellaceae bacterium
CTGCAACCCACGAGCCTGGCGCGGCTTGCGACAGTCGAGGTGCCGCGGCGCCGAGGGTGAGGTGCCGCGCCCATCGAAATCTAGGACGTAGGAGGGTTCATGTCGCGCAAGCGCGCACTGTTTGGCCTGCTCGTAACCGCCGCGATCGCCATCGGAGCCGTACTGGCCACCGGGATCGCAGGGGCCGCTCCCCCATCGTCTTCCGCCCGGCACTCCGGCGCGGAGGCGACGGCGACGCCGATCAAGCACGTCGTCGTGATTTTCCAGGAAAACGTCTCCTTCGACCATTATTTCGGCACGTACCCGACTGCCTCGGGCGCCGACGGGCAGCCGTTCACAGCCCGCCCCGGTACTCCGGCAGTGGACGGGCTGACGCCCGCAACGGCCTCGACGATTCCCGCCTCGATGCGCCACACCTCGGATCTGACGACGGCGCTCGCGAACCCGAACCTCGACCCGCCCCTGCGGCTCGACAGCAGCCCGGACGGGCTGACGGGCGACGCGGGCGGCCAGGAGACGTGCGACCAGGATCACAACTACAGCGACGAGCAGCAGTCCTTCGACGGCGGGAAGATGGACCAGTTCGTCCAGTCCACCGGCACGGACGGCGGCTCGAAGACGCCGAACGGCTCGACCGCCTGCCTCGCAGCGACGGTCATGGACTACTACGACGGCAACTCGACGACGAGCCTCTGGAACTATGCGCAGCACTTCTCGATGAGCGACAACTCCTTCGGGACGACGTTCGGCCCCTCGGCCCCCGGAGCGATCAACGTGGCCTCCGGCGACACCGGCGCCGTCGACACCGCCCATGAGTCGGGCAACGTGACGGTCGCCACCGCGACCTCGCCAGACGCCGACGTGACGCCCGACGGGAAGGGCGGCTTCTCGCTCACGAGCGACGCCCAGCCCTACTACGACGACTGCTCGACCCGCGACGCCGTCGCGCTCCAGGGGACGAACATCGGCGACGTGCTCAACAAGGCCGGCCTCTCGTGGGGCTGGTTCCAGGGCGGCTTCAGGCCGACGACCACGTTCGCGGCCGCGGCAGCCGCCACCGGCCACGCCGGCCAGTCGACGGCCACGTTCATCCCGGACGAGTTCTCGGGGAGCTTCACCGGGAAGTTCAACGCGCCGGCCTCGACGACCGGCCTCGCGTCGGGCCTCGGAACGACCTCGAACCAGGCGCTCTGCAACGCCTACCACCCGATCGGCGTCGCGCTCGGCGCGACCGGCACGACCGCCGCGACGGCACCGTGGGGCTTCAAGGACGACTACATCGCCCACCACGAGCCCTTCGAGTACTACGCGACGACCGCGAACCCCCACCACCTGACGATCGCGACCGACGCGAGCGGCAACGACCTGCTCCACGGCGCCGACAGCCTCACGAACGTCGGCACCGACACGCAGTCGTTCGCGGGCGCCTACGGCGCCGGCCCGAAGTTCGACACGCCGAATCACAACTACGACACGAGCGACTTCGACCAGCTCGTCGCCGCGATCGACAGCGGCAAGCTGCCGGCCTCGGCGCTGCCGGCGGTCACGTTCCTCAAGGCGCCGGGGTACGAGGACGGGCACGCAGAGTACTCGAACCCGCGCGACGAGCAGGCGTTCGTCACCGGCGAGGTGAACGCGCTGATGGCGTCGCCCGACTGGCAGAACACCGTCGTGTTCGTCAACTACGACGACTCCGACGGCTGGTACGACCACGTCTTCAGCGGCGTCCTGAACCAGTCGCTGACCGGCGCCGACAACCTCACCAACACGAAGACCGGCAAGATCGCTGCCGGGAACCCCACCTCCGGCCAGTGTGGCCCGAGCCCGCAGACGGCGACGCCGCTCGCCGGCGAGCAAGGTCGCTGCGGCCTCGGCCCGCGTCTCCCGATGATCGCGATCTCACCGTGCGCCTCCGCGAACACGGTCGATCACAACCTGAGCAACCAGGCCTCGATCATCAACTTCATCGAGTACAACTGGCACCTCTCCGGGATCCCGGGGTCGTTCGACCAGGCGCAGAAGAGCGTCGATGCGAGCGAGGGCGTGCCGTTCGATCTCGCCGGGATGTTCGACTTCTCGAAGTGCGACCAGCCGGTGCTGCCGCTCGACCCGGTCACGGGCGAGATCGCGCTCGCGCACGCGAACATGCACAACTCGGACGACCAGGGTGCCGATTACGCGAACGGCGACCTGACGAGCAGCAACTTCGACAACTCGAACCTGCAAGGCGCGTTCTTCGCCGGCACGAACCTCTCCGGCGCGAGCCTGCACGACGCCGACGCCGAGGGAGCCGACTTCGCGGGGGCGAACCTGACCGGCGCGAACCTGCGTGAGGCGAAGCTGCAGGGAGCGAGCCTGACCGGGGCGAACTTCACGGACGCCGACCTCACGAACGCGCAACTCGGCGATGCGAACCTCACCGGTGCCGTGTGGTCGAACACGACCTGCCCCGACCACAGCTCGAGCGCTCGCGACGGCGGGACGTGCGTGGGGCATCTGGGCCGCTGATCCGACGAGTGACGGCGGTCAGCGGGGCCTCGGCCCCGCTGACCGCCGCATGTCACGGATCGCCCGGCGAGCGTCCGGGCAGCTCGGCCGATCGAGACGTGCTTGCTTTCGCCGGCTGGAGGTCGGCGACGGAGACGCCGAACCAGAGGAGGGTGAACGCGATCACGGCAAGATCGGTCACCAGGCGGATCTGCGCGCCGGCGCCCACCGCGACCTCGCCGACGAGCAGAGCGGATGCGGCGATCAAGCCGACGACGACCCCGACGCGCACACCCCGCCCGAACGCGTGCTCCTCGCCGGACGGCGCAACAGCCTCGCCGGCCCCGGCGGTGATCATCCGCACGTCTCGCTCGGCGCGACGCGCACGGAATCCGTGGCCCTCCGCGCGCAGCCGTTCGGCTTCGGCCTCGGCTGACCGGAGCGCGGAGCCGAGGATCAGCGCACGGTAGTGATCCCGGAACGGGGTGTCGGCGAGCCCGGGAACTCGGAGTTCCGCCACGCGCAACTCTTCTCGCGCGAGGCCCGTTGCCCTCCCCGGCGAGCTATGCCGTCGGGAACGCGACGAACGCCTGCCGCGCGAGTGTGTCGAGGCTCGATGCCATCACGCCGAGATCGGAGATCGTGTAGAGCTGGTCGCCGATCACGATCGAGCGCTCGATCGTCGGCACGGAGCCGTTGACCTGATCCTGGACGATCGGCGCCACCTCGGAGATCCCCGAGCCCGTCACGCGGTACCCGATCGCGCCGTCGAACGGCTGCGAGCTCGATACAGGCAGTCCCGGAACGAGCACAGTCGTCGTGACGGCATAGACCTGGATCGGCAGGACGGCGAGGTTCGTGGCAGGCCAGTAGAGGAAGGCGTGGTGGTCGTACTGCACCTGGGTCGAGGAGCCGGATCCGAGCGAGGTCTTCGAGAGCAGCTTCGGCGCGGCAGGGTCGGAGACGTCGAACAGCTCTATCTGCGCGCCCGTGGGCTCGTTCGTCGCCGTCGACACGTCCTGCCCCACCCCGAGCAGGAGCCCGTTCCCGAGCGGATGCAGGTAGGCCGAGTAGCCCTCGAGCTCGAGCTGTCCGACGACCTTCGGCGCGGTCGGTGTGCTCAGATCGAGCGTGTAGAGGGGATCGACCTGCCTGTAGGTCACGACGTAGCCCGCATCGTCGACGAAGCGCACCGAGTAGATCTGCTCACCCTGGCCGAGCCCGGACACCTGGCCGACCGGGACGAGCAGGCCTCCTTGCGAGGCGAGGACGGTGACGTAGCTCTGGCTGAGCGTCGCCGGCGGAGCGGCGCCCCACCAGATCGGGCGGCTCGTGCTCGCGACGCGCAGGTACCCGTTGTACTCCGAGAGCGAGAACTGGTTCAGGAGGTACCCGGGGACCTCGCCGGCGGAGACGAACGTGGTCGCGTCGGGATCGGACACGTCGAACTTGTCGATCACGGTCTCCTGCCCGGTCGGTACCTGGCCGACCGAGAGGAGCGGGTTGATCCACTTCTGCGTCGCGATGTAGAGGCTCGTCTGGGAGCCGTAGACGATCTGCGCGTCCGCCATCAGGGAG
>DASZLW010000148.1:0-2733 GCA_035552175.1 Gaiellaceae bacterium
ACGTCGCCCGTTTCGACACGGCGACGCCGCACCTGACCCGCGGACTCCGTCCACGCCTCGCTCCAAGGAGCGGCGCGCCCGGGCGGACGCCCGGCGCCCCCGCTGACCACGGGCGCCGGGCTCCTATCCAGAAACGACGAAAGGAGACGGCGATGTTTCGCCTCTACCTGATCCGTTCCGCTGCCCCGCCGCGTCCCGAAAGGCGTTCGGCGAAGGTGATCTCGCTCGAGGTCCGCCGGCAGGCACGGAAGGATCTGCAGCGCCCGCCGGCACCAGACCGGCCGCGTGCCGCGTGACCCGAAACCCGAACCGCTTGTGGTGCAAGTTACAAGCGTTGCCAGCTCGTGACTTGCATCACAAGCGCTGTTCAGGCCATCGCGGTCTTTTCCCTCGCGGCTATCGCTGGGCCCGATGCGCGGTGGCTACGAGAAAAGCCAGGCAATGCCGAAGGCGAGCAGCATCATCAGAGCTCCGATCGGCAGCACGAATGCGGCTACCAGACCGATCGCGATCAACGGTGTGTCGGCACGCTCTCCGGCCTCCTCGATCTCACGGAGAACGTGCGCCTCGTGCCGAACCGTCCTCAAAGGATGATGGGCGAACGCACCCATGCTCTCGCTCCTACCCACAGGGCGACTAGGCGACACCTGCCGCCGTTTTTCACTCTTTGAGGGCGACCGGACGTGCGTGGCCGGAGCGCCCGAGAACCCGCAGGTCGACGACGAACCGGCGCAGCGCGTCACGAAGTGCGACGGGCGAGTCCACGACGTAGCGATCCCGCAGCAGCGGGTTGTCGGCCCTCGCACGGGCGTTGCCGACATGGATCGCGACGGCATCCGCCGGCAGGCGTCGGAAGAGGTCGACGTCGGTGAGGTCGTCGCCCGCAGCCAGGATCGCGGTCCCCTCCGGAAGCTCGGGCAGGATCCGGTCGAGGTAGGCCCCCTTGTTCACCCCTCGTGCGCGGACCTCCACGACCCGGTGGCCCGGTAGCACCTCGGCCGGGGCGCCGGCAAGGATGTTCCCGAGCCCGACGAGGAGCTCGCGGGCGCGCCACGACCCGTACTCCGGCTCGGCCTCCCGGTAGTGCCAGGCGATGCCGGCAGTCTTGTGCTCGATCAGCGTCCCGGGCACGTCCGCGACAACCCGGCGAAGGGCCTGCTCGACCCGCGGGAGCCACGAGAGGTCGAGATCGGGGACGGCCTCCCACGGCTCGCCCGGCCGGCGGGTCGTGTAGCCGTGCTCGGCGCAGAGGAAGACCGGAAGATCGCCGAGCCACTCGTCGAGGGTCTCCCGGGTCCGGCCGCTGACGATGTGGACGTCGGTGGCGGGCAGCGCGCAGAGGTCCTCGAGCAGCGTCCGGATCTCGCCCGTCGGCGCGGCCAGATCGGGGTGGTCGACGAGCTCCCGCAGCGTGCCGTCGTAGTCGAGGAAGAGCCTCCGCGCCGGCGCCGCGGCGAACTTCGACGCGATGTGCTCGCGTCCCGTCTCGTTGAGCGGACCCGCCGATCGCCTCGCGGGAACCGCGAAGCGGTCGAGACGCGAGAGAAAGCCTTCGGCCCAGTTGCGGCTGTCGAGCTGGACGACGCGGTCGGCCATCAGCTCCTGCCGCCTTCGGCGCTCGGACGGATCGAGTGCGAGCGCCTCGACGAGCCGGGTCGCGAGGTTGTTCGCATCCCACGGATTCACGAGCACGGCGCCGGGCAGCACCTGGGCTGCGCCCGCGAACTCGCTCAGGAGCAGGGCTCCGTGCCTGCTCCCGGGAAGCTCTTCCCCGTCGGTCTGGCAGAGGACGAACTCCTGCGCCACGAGATTCATGCCGTCGCGGAGAGGCGTGACCATCATCACGTCGGCCCGCCGGTAGAGCGCCGCGAGCTCGAAGCGCGAGACCGAGCGGTGCACGTACTCGATCGGCGTCCGCCCGAGGCTGCCGAAGCGTCCGTTGATGTGCGCGATCTTCATCTCGATCTCGTTGCGCTTGGCCCGGTAGTCGGCGCTCTGCAGGCGTGACGGGACGAGGACCTGGAGCATCGTCACGCTCTCGGCGCGGCCGGGATCCTGCTCGAGGATCCGCTCGAACGCCTCGAGCTTCTGCGGGATTCCCTTCGTGTAGTCGAGCCGCTCGACGCCGAGCACGAGCCGCTTGCCGGCGTACTGCTTCTCGAGCTCCGCCTGTACCGAAACCGTCTCCGGATGGCAGAGCGTCTCGCGGAAGCTCTCGACGTCGATGCCGATCGGATGGACGCCGACGCCGATCGTCCGGTCGTCGTACTCGATCGCCTCGGCGTCGGGCTCGATCCCGAGGACACGCAGGCACGCTGAGCGGAAATGGCGGGCGTAATCGCCGGTGTGGAAGGCGATGTAGTCCGAGCCGAGGATCCCGCGCAGCAGCTCGGTCCGCGCCGGCAGTATGCGGTAGATCTCGGAGGAGGGGAAAGGGATGTGCAGGAAGTAGCCGATCCCGAGATCCGGCCGACGCAGCCTGAGTGCCCGAGGGACGAGCGCGAGATGGAAGTCGTGGATCCACACGTGCGCCTTCGGTGCCGCGACCTGGGCGATTGCGTCGGCGAACCGTTCGTTGATCCGCACGTACGTCGCCCAGGCCTCGCTCGTGAACCTGATCCGGTCGACGAAGTAGTGGAAGAGCGGCCAGAGCGTGTCATTGCAGATCTGCCCGTAGAACGCCCGTTCCTCGTCCGGGCTCAGGAACACGGGCTCGCAGCCTTCCGATCCGAG
>DASZLW010000149.1:0-14688 GCA_035552175.1 Gaiellaceae bacterium
GTCGCCCGGGCGGCAGCCCGCGGCGGCGGCAGCGGCGATGGCGGTCTTCTCGGCGCACATCCCGAGCGGGTAGGCGGCGTTCTCGACGTTGACGCCGACGAACTCGCGGCCGTCGCGGGCGCGGACGACCGCCCCGACGAGATAGTTCGAATAAGGGGCATAGGCGCCGGCGGCGGCGGCTTCGGCCTTCTCGACGAGATCTTCGATCATCCTCGTAGTGTGCTCGCTCGTCGTGTGCTCGGTGCGTAGGTGCGTGATCAGGCGAGCTGGAAGAGGACGAGCGTCGTGAGCGCGCCGAGCAGACCGCCGAGGAGCACCTCGAGCGCCGAATGGACGCCGGATTCGACGCGGGTCTGGGCGACGAGCAGCGCCAGGATGAAGGCGATGGTCGAGACGAGGAACCGGTGGCTCTCGCCCGTGGCGTACGTGAGCGCGATCCACCCCGCGAAGGCGACGGCTGCGTGGCCCGACGGGATGCCGCCGCGCAGCGGCGAGCCGCTGCGGGTGATCGCCTTGATCCCGATCACCAGGATCACGACGATGACGAGCGCGACGATCGTGAGCTCGGCCGGCGTGTCGCGCACGCGGTCGATCAGCCGCGCCGTACGGGTCGCTGCCTTGCCCGAGAAGACGATGTAGCCGACGGCGACGGCATTGATCGCGGCGATCAGAACGGACCCGGCGGCGATGTCCTTCGCGAGCTTCGCCATCGGGTCGAAGGAGCTCGTCGCGACGTCGATCGCAGCCTCGATCGCCGTGTTGATCATCTCCGCGATCAGGACGAACGCGATCGCGAGCAGGAGCGCGATCAGCTCGATCTTCGTCACGTTCTCGACGACCGCGACGACGAGCACGACGGCGGCGACCGAGAAGTGGATCCGCATGTTCCGCTGCGTGCGGAGCACGTGGATGATCCCCTCGAACGCATAGTTGAACGAGTCGAGAACGCTGTGCGAACGCTGGCTCACCCTGTCACCAGAGGACGGTGTCCCGGGGCGACATTTCCGGGGACAGTCACCGTCACAGAAGTGTCACGAACGCCGGCCGGAGGCCCGTGACCGACACGAACTGCCTGCAAACACGCTGGGGCCGTTCGGCCATGTCCGGGGACAGTCACCGTGACGTAAGCGTCACGAAGCGCCCACAACCGGATCATTCGGACAGTTCCCGCTCGCGCTGCTCCATCTCGTCGCCGTGGTCGTAGCCGAGCAGGTGGAGGAGACCGTGCGTCAGCGGGAAGCGCCACGCCTCGCCGACGACCTGCGGGCAGATCACGACGTCCCCGAGCGCGCGCGGAAGCCCTTCGGGAAGCTCGTCGCAGCCGTCGATCGGGAACGAGAGGACGTCGGTGGCCTCGTCGATCCCGAGGTGCTCGCGCTTCAAGGTGCGCATCTCGTCGGGCCCGACGAACGCGAGACCAAGCTCGCCGTCCTCGATCCCCTCGGCGCGCAGCACGGCACCCGCGAGCTCGACGGCGGCGCCCTCGTCGACCTCCAGCCCGCTCCGGTTCTCGAACTCGACGGTCAGCATGGAGCTATCTGCTCCGTTCGGTGCCCGTCTCCTCCGCGTGCTCGCGGTAGGCCTCGACGATGCTCTGCACGAGCTTGTGGCGGACGACGTCGCGGTGGTCGAAGCGGACGAAGCTGATCCCGTCGATCCCGTCGAGGATCTGCTGCACCTGGATCAGCCCGGACGGCTGGTCGCGCGGCAGGTCGACCTGGGTCACGTCGCCCGTGACGACGACCTTCGACCCGAACCCGAGCCGGGTGAGGAACATCTGCATCTGCTCGGGCGAGGTGTTCTGCGCCTCGTCCAGGATGATGAAGCTGTCGTTCAGGGTTCGGCCGCGCATGAACGCGAGCGGCGCGACCTCGATCGTGCCACGCTCCATGTAGCTGTTCGCGCGTTCCGGGTCGAGCATGTCGTAGAGCGCATCGAAGAGGGGCCTGAGGTACGGGTCGACCTTCGCGAGCATGTCGCCGGGCAGGAACCCGAGCCGCTCCCCCGCCTCGACTGCGGGCCGCGTGAGAATGATCCGCGCGACCTGCCGCTCCTGCAGCGCAGCGACCGCGAGGGCCATCGCGAGGTAGGTCTTTCCGGTGCCGGCGGGCCCGATGCCGAAGGTGATCGTGCAGCGGCGGATCGCATCGACGTATGCCTTCTGCGCCACGGTCTTCGGCGAGATCTGCTTTCCCCGATGACGCCAGACGACCGCGTCGAAGACCTCCCGGACGTCCTGCTCGGCTTCGATCGCCCCGAGCACTGCGTCGACTGTCTGTGCGCCGACCTGGTGCCCATCTTCGATCAGCTCCACGAGCTCGTCGATGACACCACGCGCCTCGCTGACCTGAGGATCGTCTCCGTCGAGGGTCAGCTGGTTCCCGCGCAGCCTGATCGTGCAGCCGAGCCGGTCACGCAGCGCATCGAGCACGCCGTCACCCAGCCCGGCGAGCTCCGCCGCGACCGCGTTCGAGACATCGAGAACTTCCTGCATCCGGGCAGTCTACGGCCGCCTTGCCGCGATCCGTCACCCCCGGCGCGCCGTCGCCCAGGTCCGGTCACAGTTTCGGCACAGGTTCGGCACAGACGCGTGACACCTTCCCGGATAGGCTGAATGCAGGGGCCCTCGCGCCCTTTGGGGGCACGTGGAGGAGCGGTTTCGGCCATGTCCGGCCGGGCCCGGGCCGGAAGCGGACACGCTTCCGGAGCCGACAGCGGCACCCTCTTCCACGACCGCGCCGACCACTATCGTCCGGGCGATGGAACGCAAGTGGTGGACGCTCGTGTCGGTCTGCGTGGCGATCTTCATGCTGCTGCTCGACATCACGATCGTGAACGTGGCGTTGCCGTCGATCCAGCACTCGCTGAAGGCGTCGTTCACCGATCTGCAGTGGGTGATCGATGCCTACGCACTCACGCTCGCGACCTGCGTGCTCACCGCCGGATCCCTGTCGGATCTCTTCGGCCGGAAACGGATCTTCGCCGCCGGGATCGCGATCTTCACCGTCGCCTCCGCCCTGTGCGGCGTCGCGAACGATCCCCTCTTCCTGATCCTGGCCCGCGGGGCTCAGGGGATCGGCGGCTCGATCATGTTCGCCACCTCACTGGCGCTGATCTCCCAGGAGTTCCACGGCAAGGAGCGCGGGACGGCGTTCGGGATCTGGGGCGCGACGACCGGCGCAGCCGTCGCGGTCGGCCCGCTCGCCGGCGGCATCCTCACCTCGGAGCTCTCCTGGCGCTGGATCTTCTTCGTGAACATCCCGATCGGCATCGCTGCCGTGGCGATCACGCTGACGAAGGTCGCCGAGTCGAAGGACCCCGATCAGGGAAGCATCGACCCGCTCGGCCTCGCACTCCTCACGGGCGGCGTGTTCTGCCTGGTCTTCGCGCTGATCGAGGGGAACAAGCGCGGCTGGGGGAGCGCCTTCATCATCGGGTTCCTCGTCGCCGCGGTGGTGCTGATCACCGGCCTCCTGATCCAGCAGTCGCGGCGAGCGACGCCGATGCTCGACGTGAGCCTCTTCAAGGTGCCGGCCTTCGCCGGTGCCCAGATCGGCGCGTTCTGCCTCTCGGCGTCGCTCTTTGCCATGTTCCTCTACCTCACGCTCTACATCCAGGAGGTTCTGGGGTACTCGCCGATCCAGGCAGGTCTGCGCTTCCTGCCGATCACGCTGCTCGCGTTCGTCAGCGCTCCGATCGCGGGCAAGCTCACCGCGCACGCGCCCATCCGTGTCCTGATGGGTGGCGGGCTCGCGGTCGTCGCCCTTTCGATGGGCCTGATGGCGCACATCCATCCGAGCTCGGGCTGGACGGTCCTGCTCGCCGGCTTCATCGTCGGCGGCATCGGGATCGGACTCGTGAACCCGTCGCTCGCGACGACCGCCATCTCGACGGTGCCGCGCGAGCAGGCGGGCGTCGGGTCGGGAATCAACGCGACGTTCCGCCAGGTCGGGATCGCAACCGGGATCGCGGGGCTCGGCGCGATCTTCCAGCACCAGGTCTCCGCCTACATTGCAGCCCACGGCGCCACGTCGTCTGGAGGCCAGGCATCCCAGGCGGGGTTCTCCATCCCCTCCGCGGCCGCCTTCATCTCGGGCCTAAACGACATCCTGTGGGTCGGAACCGCGATCGCCGCGGTCGGCGCAGTGCTCACCTTCGCGCTCGTGCGCAAGCAAGACTTCCTCGCGAGCGGCCCCCGGGCCGCCACACCCGACGCCTAAGCCAGCTTCTCGCGAACGATCTGGCTGACGGCCGAGCCGTCCGCACGACCCGCGATCTGCGGCATCACGTCGGCCATCACGCGGCCCATGTCGCGGATATTCGTCGCGCCGGTCTCGGCGATCGCGTCGTCGACGATCCGCTCGAGCTCTTCTTCGGCGAGCTGCGCCGGCATGAACTCCTCGAGGATCGCGAGCTCCTCCTCCTCCTTCGCCGCCTGCGGCTCCCGACCGGCCGAGTGGAACGCCTCAGCCGCCTCGACCCGCCGCTTCCGCTCGCGCTGGAGAACCTGAAGCTCCTCGTCGCCCGAAAGCGGGCGCTGAAGATCCTTCTCAGCCGAGCGGAGGCTCGACAGGATGAGCCTGAGCGCGTCCCGCCGCGCCGCGTCGCGCGCGAGAGTCGCCGCCTTCACGTCACCCTCAAGCCGCGCGATCAGGCTCATAGCTCGCTCACCGCCGTGAGGTCCGGCGCACCTTCGACGCTCAGATGCCTGCGTCCGAGCACGTGCCAGTGGAGGTGGAAGACGGTTTGCCCGGCGGTGGCGCCGACGTTCACCTGCACCTTGTAGTCCTCGAGACCGGCTGCCTTCGCCGTCTCGGCGACGAACTCGAGCATGCGGTGCGTCTCGTCGGCGGAAAGCTCGCCGATGTCGCGGAACGTGTCGACGTGATGCTCCGGAATCACGAGGAGGTGAACGGGCGCCTGAGGGTGGATGTCTTCGATCGCGACGAATCCGGGCGCGCTCGCGACGTGATCGCCGTCGTCGAAGAGCGCGCAGAAGAGACAGTCGTCACGCGGCGACACCGACGATCCCCTCCTCGGTGAGGCGCTCGGCACGGACGCGAACGAGCTCGCCGACCGGTGCGTCGACGAGGAACGGCGAGTAGTCGTCGCCGTATCCGCGACCGGGTCGGTCGACGAGAACGAGATCCTCCGCGCCGAGCTTCCCGCGCCAGCGGCGCACCTCGAGCGTGCGCGAGAGGCTGCGCAGGCGGCGGCCGCGCTCCTTCTTCTCCTTGGGCGAGATTGGATCGGCCGCCGCGGTGGCCGTGCCGGGTCGCGGTGAGTAGGGGAACACGTGGACCCGCGTGATCCCTGCCGCCCGGACGGTGGCGAGCGTGCGCTCGAAGGCGGCCGCGTCCTCGGCCGGGAAGCCGACGATCACGTCGCTCGTCAGGTTGAACTCGTCCGCGAGCGGCTCGAGCTTCCGCAGGAACGTCGCGGTGGAGTAGCGGCGCCGCATCGCACGCAGTACAGCGTCGTCGCCGGACTGCAACGGAACGTGGAGATGGCGGGAGACGGTCGGAGTCTCACGCAGCGCCGCGACGAGCGCGTCGTCGACGTGGTTGATCTCGATCGACGAGAGCCGCAGGCGATCGAGGCCCTGTGTCGCTCCGGCCTCGCGGACGAGGCGCGGCAGGTCGAAACCCGCCTCCCGGTCGCGGAAGCAGCCGAGGTTGATCCCGGTGAGCACGACCTCGCGGTGGCCCTGCGCGACTCGGCGGCGGATCTCGCCGAGGACGGCCGCCGCGCTGCGGCTCCGGGACGCGCCGCGCACGAGCGGGATCACGCAAAAACCGCACGAGAACGAGCAGCCGTCCTGGATCCTGACGAAGGCGCGGACGCGATCGAGCCGTGCATCGGCCTGGACGCAGCCGAGCGCTCCCACGTCGCCCGCGACGAAGGCGGCCGTCTCTTCCGGACGCTTCGCGACCACCGTGACGTTGCCCGGCAGGCCCGCGAGGGCATCGGAATCGAGGTTCGCGGCGCAGCCGGTGAGGTACACACGACGGTGGGTCCGAGCGGCCCGCGCAGCGGCCTTCCGGCTCTTCGCGACAGCTTCGTTCGTCACGCAGCAGCTGTTGATCACGGCCACGTCGGCATTCGCCCGCCGCTCGGCGTGACCGGCGGCGAGCAGCCGCTCACGGATCTCGTGCGCATCGACATGAGAGACCTTGCAACCGAGGAACTCGACGGTGAAATCCACGCCTGGATCGTACGTGCGGCGTGCGGCGCGAGCCAGTCAATCGTGGGCCTGCCGGACGAGGAGCGCGAGTCCCGCGGGGACGACGAGCACGACCGAGGCGAGCAGGAACGGGATCGTCGGCCGGCCGTGGTGAGCGAGCACGCCGGCGATCGCAGATCCGCCCGCCGATCCCGCGGCCTCGGCAGTCGTGATCCACGTGAGGGACTCGGCACCTGTGCCGGGTGCGACGACGTCGAGCGTCTCGAAGAGCGCGACGGTCGCAGGTCCGAACGCAAGGCCTGCGAGGACGAGCACCGGTACGAGCGTGGCGGGCCCACCGGCAAGGAGCCCGGGCGCGAGCAGGAGACCGAGCGCCAGCACCGCGATCAGGTAGCGGTCGATCACCGGCCCGAGCCACTGGCGGCTCCCGTACCAGAGTCCACCGAGGACAGATCCCACGGCGAACGCAGCCAGAAGCGGCCCGGCGAGCGAGCCGTGGTGCCACCGGCTTGCCGAGACCGGCACGCCGACCTGGATCAGTCCGGAGGAGGCGCCGAGCACGATCGACACCGCGAGGATGCCGAGCAGCGACCGGCTCTCGCGGAGCCTCGGCATCGGCTTCGGCGCGTGCTCGAAATGCTCCGGGTTCCGCGTCGGGAGGGACAGGATCGCCGCGGCGATGCCCGTCGTGCCGACGACGAACGCCGCGAGCCAGGTCGAACCGAGGAAGAACAGCGACGCGAGAGCCGGCCCGGCGACCTGGCCGACGTCGTACAGGAGCGCGGTCATCGCATAACCGCGGCGGACGAGGTCGGGCGGCACGGCCTGCGCCCACACGACCCGGGCCGAGGCGAAGAGCGGCGGGGTCGTCAGCCCGATCGACCCGCCCAGGCAGACGAGCAGCGCGGGCGGCCCGCCTTCGTGGGCCGCGACATCGAGCACGACGAGCGCGATCGCGTAGCCGACCGCCATCCCGGGAAGGCAGGCCCGCCCCCACCGGTCGACGGCGCGGCCGCGGAACGGCGCCGAAAGACCGGCCGCAAGCGCGAACGCAGCGACGGCGAAGCCGCCGTCCGAGTACGAGCCGGTCGGGCGCTCGACCGTGAGCAGGACGGCGAGGCCGACCATGCCGTACGAGAACCCTCCGGTCGCGAGGGCGTAGATCAGGCGGCGCGCCGGGGCAAGCCGCACGAGGGCGATGTAGCTCGCTGTCATGCACGTCCTTCAGATCGCGGAATGGGACGCTCGCGCCGGAGCGCGCCGTACGGCGCCGGTCAGGGCGGAGTCAGCGGGCGCACGCGAACCACGCGCCGATCCTATGCCACGTGGGGCGGCGACTCGTACAGTTCGCTGATGGACGCCGTCCCTCCCTTCCGGATCGAGACCGAGCGGCTCGTGCTTCGTTGTCTCGAGCCGGCCGATGCGCCGCTCGATCGCGACGCGATCGACTCGAGCCTCGAGCATCTCCGGCGGTTCATGGCGTTCGCCTGGGAGACTCCGGAGCCGATCGAGGTTCTCGCCGAGCGGCTCGGCGAGCATGCCGAACGGTTCGCGTCCGGCGTCGACTTCATCTTCGGGATCTTCGGCCCGGACGAGACCGAGATGTACGGCTGCTGCGGCCTCCATCCACGGATCGGGCCCGGAGCGTTCGAGATCGGCTACTGGCTCCGGGTGAGCCGCATCGGACGGGGATTCGCGACCGAGGCCGCGGCGGCGCTCACGCGTGTCGCGTTCGAGCACTGCGGAATCGATCGCGTGGAGATCCGGGCCGATCCGGCGAACGTGGCGAGCCTCTCGGTCCCGGCGAAGCTTGGATTTGCGGTCGACGGCACCCTGAGACGGCGGCTCCCGCCCATCGGGCACGGCGCGGAACGGCGTGATGCGCGCGTGTTCTCGCTGTTCGCGGACGAGTACCCGTCTGCTCCGTGCGCCCGGGCTTCGATCGAGGCGTTCGACGCGGCGGGTGAGCGGATCGGGCTCGGCTAGCGGGCCAGGCGTTCGAAGAGATCTGCCCCCCAGCCGTCGCACTCGCGCCGGGCGAGGTGTGCGAAGCCCGGTAAGCGCGGGTGGTCGTTCGCGAGGTATCCGGCGGTGATCGCCCGCCGCGTCTCGAGTCGGCCGCCGACGAGCTCGATCGCCTCGAAGGAGATGTTCGCGAGCGCGAGATCCGCCTCGGGGAGCTGCCCGGTGCGCGCGTCGAGCACCCGCGCGTCGAGCTCGACGGCGTTCGCGCGTGCGTTCTCTTCGGCGACCTCGACCGCCATCTCGTCGACGTCGAGGGCGACCACGGGATCGTGCCCGAGACGGATCGCCGCGATCGAGAGGACACCCGAACCGCACCCGACGTCGACCACGCTGCCGCGTTCCTCGTCGAGCAGGAGCTCGAGGCAGAGGCGGGTCGTCGGATGGGCGCCGGTTCCGAAGGCCCGACCCGGATCGACGACGACGGCGAGGGCGCCGGCGGGCGGCGTCTCCCACGGCGGCCCGACCCAGAGCGGCCCGATCTCGATCGCGTGGTGGAAATCGCGCCACCGGTCTTCCCAACCGTCTGCGAACTCCGCCACGAGCGCGTCCGGAAACGCCGCGAGCACACGCTCGGCAGCCGCGCCGTAGGCCGAGAGCTCGAGGGTCTCGCCGCGCTCGGCCTCCTCGAACCCCTCCGGCGCAAGGTCGAGGAACCGTGCGCGCAGCTCCTCGCCCTCGGCGGCGGGCGCAACGACCGTGGCCCGGATCAGTGGAACGCGCTCTTCAGCTTGTCGAAGAAGCCCTGGTCCGGCCGGTAGGTGTCGTCGTCCGAGAGCTGCTCGAACTGCTCGAGGAGGCGGCGTTGCTCGGGGGTGATGCGCCGCGGGACCGCGACGTTGACGAGCACACGATGGTCGCCGTGCCCGAACCCCTGCAGCACGGGCATCCCCTTGCCGCGGAGGACGCGCATCTCGCCGGGCTGGGTGCCGGCTTCGAACTCGAGCTCCTCGGGCCCCTCGAGGGTCTCGACGGTGACCTTCGCACCCATTGCGGCCTCGACGATCGTCAGGTCGACCTGCGAGAAGAGGTCGTTGCCCTCGCGGACGAACCGGTCGTCCTCGCCGACGTGAACGTGGACGTACACATCGCCCGGACCGCCCCCGGGCTCTCCGGCGTGGCCCTTGCCCGTGATGCGGATCCGCTGGCCGTCGTGGATGCCTGGCGGAACCTCGACGTCGATCGTGCGCTCCTCGACCGCGCGGCCCGTTCCTCCGCATGTCTCGCAGGGCGTCTCGATCTTCCGGCCCGCGCCGTTGCAGTCGGTGCACACGGACTGGCGGATGAACTCGCCGAGGATCCCGCGGGCCACCTGCTGCACGTGGCCCGTTCCCGCGCAGCGCGGGCACGGGACGATCGGGGTGCCGTACGCCGCGCCGTTCCCGCGACAGGTGTTGCAGCTCGTGGCGACCTCGGTGGTCAGCGGCACGGTGATCCCACGTGCGGCCTCGACGAGATCGAGATGCACCTCGGCGGCGATGTCCGCGCCGCGGGCCGGCCCGCGTCGGCGCCGGCCGCCTCCGAAGAGATCCTCGCCGAAGAAGGCCGAGAACAGGTCGCCGACGTTCCCGAGGTCGAAGTGACTCGGATGGAACCCGCCGTTCTTCAGGCCGGCGTGGCCGTAGCGGTCGTAGAGCTGGCGGGTCTCCGTGTTGGAGAGCGCCTCGTAGGCCTCCGACACCTCGCGGAAGCGCACCTCGGCCTCGGGATGATCCGAGACGTCCGGGTGCAGCTCGCGGGCGAGCCGCCGGAAGGCCTTCTTGATCTCCTGCTCGGTGGCCGTGCGCGGCACGCCGAGGAGCTCGTAGTAATCGCGTTCGGTTGTCGACATCGGGGCCCACATGGTGCCAGTCGCGTCACCTGTCGTACCGCCCGGTCGTCGAGGCGAGGCCGGCGGCCATGTCGGACCGCCGTCAATCGTCGCCGTAGGCCTCCTCGACGAACCGGGACAGCTCGTACGCCGCCGAGCGAACAGCGCCGAGAGCCTTCTCGTAGTCCATCCGGAGCGGACCGAGCAGGCTCACGGTGCCGAGCGGCCTGTTCGCATACCCGTAGGACGCTCCCACGAGGGCGAGCCGATGCAGCCCCGACTCCTCGAGCTCGTCGCCCACGCGGACGAACGGCCGGCGCAGCCCGAGCGACTGGGCGAGGACGTCCAGGAGCGCCGCACGCTTCTCGAGCGCATCGATGAGGCTCCGGTAGGCGCCGATCTCCTCGCTGTGCAGCTCGTCGAGCAACCCCGCGGCCCCACCGACATAGAGCTCGCGTTCATCCTCGACGTCGTCGAAGGCCCCGCGAAGGAATCCGAGGAACGCCCGCTCACGCGGAGAGAAGCTCGGCTCTTCGAAGGCGCGGGCGAGCAGGCGCGACCTGAGCCGCAGCCCGATCACGCGCTCGCGCAGATAGTCGCCGGCCCACTGCACGAGCCCCGGGTCGAGGCCGTCAGGGAATGTGTACCGCTGCTTCGTCACCCCGCCCGTCGACGTGATCACGACCACCACGACGACGTTCGGCTGGAGCTGGAGCACGTCGACGTGGTGGACCGTGGCGGCCTGGAGCGGTGGCGCCGAGACCAGCGCGAGGAGCCGCGTCACCCTCGACAGCGTCTCGGTCGTCGCCTGGAGTGCGTCGTCCACCTCCGACCTCGTCGTCGTGAGCTCGAGCGCGAACCCGGCCGGCCGAGGCTCCTGCCGCGCGAGGAGACCGTCGACGTAGACGCGGTAGCCCGCCTCCGTCGGGACACGTCCCGCCGAGGTGTGTGGATGCGTCAGCAGGCCGAGCCGTTCGAGCTCGGCGAGCTCGGCCCGCACGGTCGACGAGGAGACGGCGAACCCGGCCTTCTCCACGAGTGACCTCGAGCCGACGGGGACGCTCGTCGCGACGTACTCCTCGACGACCCGGGACAGGATCTCGCGCTGTCGCGCAGACAGCTGTCGGTCTGTCGATTCTGGCCGGCTGCTCATCCGCGACCATCGTAGGCGAGTCGCCCCGTTTTGCACGACAGCCCGCGCCCCGGCCGTCACACCCTCAGGCGAGGAGCGCGGCGGTGACGCCGTCGCCGAGAAAGCGCCCCCTCGCGGTGAGCGTCACCGTCTCGCCGTGCCGTTCCGCCAGGCCGAGCTGCTCGAGCCGCGCGAGCTCGTCGAGGTCGAGCCGCTCGTGCGCATCGATCACCGAGAGCGGCTCGTCGAGCCGCAGGCCGAGCATCAGCCGCTCGGTCTCCCGGGTCTCCGCGGAGAGCGCCTCGACCTCGCGCGGCGGCCTCCGAGGCTCACCCGGCGCGCCCGCGAGCGCCGCGACGTAGCCGGAGACGGACGGCCGGTTCCGCCAGCGCCGATTCTCGATTGTGGTGACCGCGCCCACGCCGAGCCCGAGGTAGTCGTGTCCGAGCCAGTAGCCGAGATTGTGCTGCGAGCGCAGGTCACGGCCGGCCGATCGATCTTCGGCCGGGATCGGACCGCCCTCCTCGGCCCGGCTGAAGTTCGCCGTCTCGTACCAGCGGTATCCCGCACCCGTCAGCGTCTCGACCACGAGCTCGAAGTAGGACTCCATCGATTCGGCCTGGCGCTCCAGCTCGTCCCCGTGGGCGTGCGTGAAGCGCGTGCCCGGCTTCGCTTCGAGCTCGTACGCTGAGATGTGCTCCGGCTCGAGCGCAAGGGCCTCGGCGAGGTCGCGTGTCAGGTCGGAGGCGCTCTGGCCGGGGATCCCGTAGATGAGGTCGAGCGAGATGTTGTCGAACTCGGCATCACGAAGATGGTAGAACGCTCGCCGGACGTCGTCGGGACCGGCAACACGATCGAGGACGGCGAGGAGGCGAGGCTCGAAGCTCTGCGCGCCGAGGGAGACGCGGCCGACGCGGTTTCGCCGCAGCAGCCGGGCGAGCTCGGGCGTCACCGTCTCGGGATTTGCCTCCGACGTGAGCTCCGAGGCATCCGGGAACGCCGCCAGGAGACGTTCGAGGTGCTTCGGCTCGGTGAAGGTCGGCGTTCCGCCGCCGAGGAAGATCGTCTCGACCTCCGCGGCGAGCAGACCGCCTTCGAGCTCGAGCTCTGCGAGGAGCGCATCGACGTAGGCACCGTGCTGGTCGCGCCGGCCGACGGCCGTCACGAAGTCGCAGTAGCCACAGCGGCTCGAGCAGAACGGCAGGTGCACGTACAGATGCCTTGCTCCCGGCGACTCGACCAGAGCCGTGAGCTCGCGTGCCACTACTTCTTCCCGTCGTTCAGGTTCAGCACCGCGAGGAATGCCTCCTGCGGAACCTCCACGCCGCCGACGCGCTTCATCCGCTTCTTGCCTTCCTTCTGCTTCTCGAGCAGCTTCCGCTTCCGCGAGATGTCGCCGCCGTAGCACTTCGCGATCACGTCCTTGCGGCGCGCCTTCACGGTCTCGCGCGCGATCACCCGAGAGCCGATCGCTGCCTGAATCGCGACGTCGAACATCTGGCGCGGGATCTCCTCGCGGAGCCGGTCGACGAGCGCGCGGCCGCGATCGTAGGCCGATTCCCGATGGATCACGAGCGAGAGCGCGTCGACGGGCTCTCCACCGACGAGAATGTCGACGCGGACGAGCGTTCCCGGGCGGAAGCCGATGTAGTCGTAGTCGAAGCTCGCGTATCCCTTCGTGCGGGACTTGAGCGCGTCGTAGAAGTCGAGCACGATCTCGCCGAGCGGCATCTCGTATGTGAGAAGGGCCCGATCCTCGGCCAGGTACTCCATGTGGTCGAACTTGCCGCGCCGTTCGTTGCAGAGCTCCATCACGGCCCCGACGAACTCCTTCGGGACGATCACCTGCGCCTTCAGGTACGGCTCCTCGACCTCGTCGACGGCGTCGGGCATGTCCGACGGCGTGTGCACCTCGGTCCACACCTGGCTGTTCTGGGCGCGCACCCGGTAGGCGACGGTCGGGGCCGTCACGAGCAGGTCCAGATCGAACTCGCGCTCGAGCCGCTCGCGAACGATCTCCATGTGGAGCAGCCCGAGGAAGCCGCAGCGAAACCCGAACCCGAGCGCAAGCGAGGTCTCGGGCTCGTAGAAGAGGGCCGCGTCGTTCAGCTTCAGCTTTTCGAGCGCATCGCGGAGCTCCGGGTAGGTGTCGGAGTCGGTGGGGAAGATGCCGGCGAACACCATCGGCTTGACCTCCTTGTAACCCGGAAGCGGCTCGGCCGCCGGCCGCTTCTCGGAGGTCAGGGTATCGCCGACTCGGAGCTCGGAGACGTCCTTCAGCCCCGTGATCACGTAGCCCACCTCCCCGGCCGAGAGCGCCGGCAACGGAGCCATGACCGGCGACATCGCGCCGATCTCCTGTGCCTCGAAGCGCGTCTCGAGCGCCATCGCGCGCAACGGGTCGCGGGGGTGAAAAGCACCGTCGATCACGCGAACGAACGCGAGGACGCCGCGGTACTGATCGTAGGACGAGTCGAAGATCAGGGCCCGCGGAGGCGCAGCGAGATCGCCAGACGGCGCCGGGATCCGCGCGACGACGGCGTCCAGCACGTCCTCGACCCCGAGACCCGTCTTCGCCGAGATCCGCAGGACGTTCTCGGGGTCGTCCCCGAGCAGCTCCGCGAGCTGGATCGCGACGGCGTCGGGATCGGCCTGGGGCAGGTCGATCTTGTTGAGGATCGGGATGATCTCGAGGTTGTTCTCGATCGCGAGATAGGCATTCGCGAGGGTCTGCGCCTCGATTCCCTGCGCCGCATCGACGACGAGAAGGGCTCCCTCGCACGCCTGCAGCGAACGGGAGACCTCGTAGGTGAAGTCGACGTGTCCGGGTGTGTCGATCAGGTTCAGCTGATGCCCCTTCCACCCGACACGGACGGCCTGCGCCTTGATCGTGATCCCGCGCTCGCGCTCGAGGTCCATCGAGTCGAGCACCTGGGCGCGCATGTCGCGCTGCGAGACCGCGTGCGTGAGCTCGAGGATGCGGTCCGCGAGCGTCGACTTGCCGTGGTCGATGTGCGCGATGATCGAGAAGTTGCGGATGTGGTTCTGATCCATGGGCTCGCGGCGATGGTAGCCGCGCCTTTCGCCACAAGGCTCTGCGGTGCAGGGCGGGCGGCGACGTCGCGACGCCGATCCGGCAGGACGAGCTCGGGATGCGGACGGGCGCCCGCATCGCGCACGGATGCACGCGGCCCAGCTCGCGCTGGTCGGCTCCGGAAGCCATGCAGAGCGGATGCGGCAGGCCGAACGCGACGGTCGCTCGCTCCTCGTCGTGCGGGCGGCAGCCTGAATCAGGCGCGACGGAGGCGTGCGGTGACGGCGACGAGGGCGTCGAGCTCTCGAACCCGGAAGAGCCGGCAGAGCCCGAGGTAGGTTGCCGCCGCCGCCGCGAGGGCGGCTCCGAGCGAGGCGGCCTGGGCGACGAACGAACGGCCGAACGCCGAGTCGAGTGGTTCCCACACCACGTAGGCAACAGCCGCGAGCGCGGCCGAGGCGACCGCGATCTTCGCGACCGCCTCGACGGTGCGGCCACCTTCGATC
>DASZLW010000150.1:0-15875 GCA_035552175.1 Gaiellaceae bacterium
GAACTCAGTGTGAATGTGCCATCTCGAGAATCTGCTCCCGCGAGTACTGACCGGCCATGTCGGGATGGTCCTCGGCGATGTGCTTCTCGACGTTCTCGACGAGCTCGTCGTCGGTCTCGCCCGATACATCCTTTCCGCATGGGCAGTGGACGACCTGCATCTGGCCTCCTCGGGTTGGGTTGATCCGGCTCTGAAGCCACCAATCTCGTTCGGACGGGCGGCGCCTCAGCTCCTGGGACACCGTCACCGGCTGGCGCGTCCTCGCGACCCCCCCGGATCTCGGAAGACGCGCCAGCCGGATCGAGATGATGGCCGCTTCGTTCCCCGAGCAAGCCCCCGTTACACCTGCCGGCCCGTAACTGCCGATTCGACGCTGTCGGGTTTGATGCCGGCAAGTTCGGGTAACCAACTGTTGAGGTCCGTCGTTCCGTGCGGCTTCTCTCTTTTGATCGCCTGTATCCCATCCCCGGAAACGACGACCTCGCTCGTGCACGATGCACTCTTCTACGAGGGCGCAGACGAATACGTCGACGCGCTCCGGAGCTTCGCCCGCGAAGGCCTCGCTGCCTGTGAGCCGACGTTGTTCGCCGTTCCACAGGCGAACCTCGTGCTGCTGCGGAGTGCTCTCTCGGAGTTCGACGGCAGCGTCGAGTACGTCGACATGCGCGAGCAGGGCAGGAATCCCGCCCGGATCCTTCCGCTCATCCACGGGTTCATCCAAAAGAACGCGGATCGTCCGGTCCGGTTCGTCAACGAACCGATCTGGGCCGGCCGGAGCATCCCGGAGATCGTCGAGGGCCATCGCCACGAGGCGCTGATCAACGCCGCCTTCGCCGAAGCTCCCGCCCGCATCCTCTGTCCATACGACGTCCGCGGGCTCGCGGCAGACGTCATCGACGCCGCTCGCCGAACGCATCCGGCAATGCTCGTCGGCGGTGAGCGCCACACCTGCAAGGGCTATGTCGATCCTCTCGTCGTCTACGACGCCGAGGATTCGCCCCTGTGCGAGCCGCCGTCGGAGCCACTGCTCGTCCCCTTTGTCGACGGGCTCGGCTCGTTCCGGCGGACTCTCCGGTTCGAGGCCACGGCAGCGGGGATGACCGAGGAACGGATCGCCACGTTCGTCATTGCCGCGAACGAGGCCGCGGCGAACACCATCTGCCATGCGGAGGGCGACGGGATCGCCCGCCTCTGGCGCGAGGACCACACCCTCGTCTGCGAGCTCGCCGACAGCGGCCGGATCGTCGATCCCTTCGTCGGGCGCACTGCGCCGCCACCCGATGGCACACGCGGACGCGGCCTCTGGCTGATGAATCAGATGTGCGATCTCGTCGAGTTGCGCTCCGGATCGGAAGGCACCGTCGTTCGGATCCACATGCACCTCGCCTAGAAGCCGGCCGGCTCGGCGCCGAATCGCCGTAACCCGGCACGGGTTTGGCGACCGGGCCACCGCGGAACAACGTCGGCACCAACTTCGAGGAGGGCCGATACATGGGACTCTGGCGACTGACCCTGCGGGTGACCGTAGGGCTCCTGTTCATCGGGCACGGCACGCAGAAGCTGTTCGGATGGTTCGGTGGCGAGGGACTCGACGGGACGGGAAAGATCATGGCGAAGACCGGCCTCGCACCCGGCCGTGAGCACGCGCTCGCCGCCGGTCTCGCCGAGGCAGGCGGCGGTGTGTTGCTCGCCAGCGGCGCGGCGATGCCGGTGGCGGCATCGACGCTGACCGGGGTGATGATGACTGCGATCAAGCGCGTGCACCTGCAGAACGGCCCGTGGGTCACGAAGGGCGGCTACGAGTATCCGCTCGTCGTCATCGCCACGTTGCTCGGCCTCGTCGAGATGGGGCCCGGCAAGCTGTCGGTTGACGGGCTGTTCGGCTCCGAGCGCTCGGGCGCGGGCTGGGCGGCCATGGCATTCGGAGCGGGCGCCGTCGGCGCGTACGCCGTCGAGACGATCGCCGATCGCAATCTCCCGTCTCCGATCGCATGGGTCGAGGATCACCGCCCCGGATCGCACGAGCGGATCGCCGCGTAGAGCTACTGGGGGTCCGGAACCGGATACGGCGTGCCGGGATCGGGAACGGGATACGGCGTTCCCGGATCCGGCGGCGGCGAGCCGGGCGGAGCCGGATCGGGTTCGCCCGGCTCGGGCAAAGGACGCGTGATCGAGGCGCTCATGGGCTTTCTCGTTCCCGGCCGCGAGGCTTCGGAAACGTGGGCGTGCGTTTAGACGAGAGCCCGATCCGGGAAGGTTGCAGGAGCAGGCAACAGAGGGCGAGTGGATGATCGAGACCGAAGGGCCCGTGGAGACAGAGTTCGAGCTCGAGCCGCCGTCTGCGGCGAGACGCGCGTTCGTGACGACGGTCATCGTCGTCGCGACGATCGTCGGTGTCCTCGCCTTGTGGAAGCTGAGGCTCGTCGTCGCCCTGCTCCTCGCGGCAATCACGATCTCCGCCGCGATGCGGCCGGGCGTCGAATGGCTCGCCTCGAAACGCATTCCGAGGGCGGTCGGTGTGCTCCTCCACTACCTCGTCCTCATCGGGCTCGTCGCGCTCTTCCTCGGCCTCGCGGTTCCACGCCTGACGAACGAGGTTCAGGCTGCGCTCGCAATCAAGGCGAATGCCCATACCGGGAGCGGTGTCAAGGACAAGGTGCTGAACGCGATCGCGAAGAAGCTCCACCACCTTCCCGCGGCCGGAGCGCTCGTCCACCCGGCGCTCTCGGCGGGCGAGGAGGCGATGAAGGTGCTGGTGGGAATCTTGTTCACCTTCGCAGCGGCGGCCTACTGGCTCTTCGAACGCGAGCACGCGATCGGCACCATCGCCAGCCTTTTCCCGCGCCCGCGCCGGAAGAAGCTCCGTGACACGTGGGATCTGATCGAGCAGAAGCTCGGAGCGTTCATCCGCGGGCAGATCCTGATGATCGTGTTCGTCGCGACCGTCGCATCCGGGATCTTCACGCTCGTGGGCGAGCCGTACGCGCTCCTGATCGGAATCGCGACCGGGCTCCTCGAGGTGATCCCGGTCGTCGGGCCGTTCGTCGCGATCGTCCTGACCGCTGGAGCCGGGCTGACGGTGTCATGGCACACGGCCGCGCTCGCCGCCGGCCTCCTGCTCACTCTTCGACTCCTCCAGGACTACCTGATCTCTCCGCGGGTGCTCGGCGGCGCGGTCGGGTTACCGCCGCTCGCCGTCCTGATCTCCGTCTCGGCCGTCGGGATCCTGCTCGGGCCGTTCTACGTCCTGCTTTCCGTACCGATCGCGGCGCTCGTCGTGACGATCGTGGACGTGGCCGTCCGGGGAGCCGACCCGACCGAGGCCGAGGTTCCGGCGGTGATCTTCACGCCGAAGGACGCTGAGTGAGCGGTCGCGGCCAGAGCTTCCGGGTCGCAACGACATTCGCCTCCGCCGAGAACAGCACGATCGTCGCCGTCAGGTAGATCCACGAAAGCAGGCCGATCACGAGGGCGAACGTCCCGTAGACGTTCGACGCGCTCTTCAGCGTGTGCGTGACGTAGTAGGAGCCGAAGAGCTGGAGCGCTTCGTAGGCGATCGCGGCGACGACCGCTCCGCCTCGCAGGCAGCGCCACGCGATCTTCGACGGCGTCAGGAGCCTGAACACAAGCCAGAAGAGGCCGAAGTCGACGGCGAGCGACGCACCGATCGACACGATCTGGATCGCGGCGCCGAAGCGCGCGCCTGCCGTGCCGATTCCCGAGAGCCCGGTCGTGACGAGAAGGCTGCCGCCAAGCACGCCGAGCAACCCGAGCGCGCGCAGGCGGGACGAGACGAAGCTGAGCCGACCCGTCTTCGGGATGTCCCAGATGACGCTCATCGCGTTCTCGGCCGCAAGCAGGACGCCGATCCCCGTCCAGACGGAGGCGACGATCCCGATACCGAGCCCGAGCCCGCTCCCCTTCAACGCATGCTGCTGGAGCTCGGAGCCGATCACCGGGAGCTGCCCGACCACCGAGCCGAGGATCCGGTTCTCCAGGTGCGGACGGCCGTGGAGGACATACCCGAGAACGGTGACGAGCACGAGGAGAAGCGGGAAAAACGAGAAGAAGCCGTAGTAGGCGATCGTCGCCGAGAGGTAGCCGCCCTTGTCGTCCGAGTACTTCTGGCGGACGGCGAGCGGGAATGCCAGTACCCGATGCCGTTGCTGGAACGAGTCGAGGCGGGCGATGGTCGAGCCGAAGCTCATCGTGTTCGATCCGTTGCGCGCATGATGAGAGTGTCTCGAATCGGCGGCGCACCTAAACCTCGAGCGACCGGTTCGGCCTCGTGAGCCGCGTTCCATGCGTAAGCCTGCGGCGAACGGGTACTGAGGCTTCATGCCACTTCGGACGCAGGAGGAGACGATGGAGCTCGGCCGGACTGATGATCTGCAGGCGCCACGCGAGCGGCGCCGGCTCCTGACGATGACGGCGGATCCAGCCGCGACGCCCACCGAGCCCTCGGAGGAGCCGTTCGCAGACGACATCGTCGTCTACACGAGCCCGGCTGGTGCTGCCCACCTGATGAAGGAGATCGTCGAGCTCGGCGCCTTCGACGCTGCGCTCGAGGAAGACGAAGGACACTGGCGGGTCGTCGTCCGTGCGGGCGTGCCCGGAAAGCCGGTGACCTCGGGCGTCCTTCGGCTCGTCGCCCACACGATCGACGAGCGTGAGCTCGACCATGCAACCGTCTGCGTCGGCCGTCGATCGTTCACCCTGTATCCGACCCTCGCCGCCAGCTCCTCGCGAGAACCGCATCCGCCGGCCGCCGCAGCCTAGGACGGTCGCACGCCCGCGCTTCCGACGACGGCGCGTGAGAGACCCGTGAGCTACCCATCCCGTCAGCCGCCCTATGGGTCGTACGCCGCGATCATGAGCACCTTCGTCGGGGGCGTCGCCCTCACCGGGTTCCTGGCGCAGCGGCTTCGCCGCGAGCCGCCGGAACGGAACGTGCTGGATCTCGCGGTCCTCGGTCTCGCGACCTTCAAGGCAGCACGAACGATCGCGAGCGACGAGGTGACGAGCTTCATCCGGGAGCCGTTCGTCGAGGGCGCGCCGCCCGGCCCGGACTCGGAGCATCCGCTGCAGACCGGCGGCCCGAGGCAGGCGATCGGCGAGCTCGTCACCTGCTCCCGCTGCATCGGCACCTGGTGCGCCGCGGGGATCGCCGCCGTCGACGTGCTCGCGCCGCGGTTCGGCCGGATGCTCAGCTGGTCGCTCGCCGTCGGAGGAGCGAACGACTGGCTGCAGGCCGGATTCGCGCTCCTCACCGACACGGCGAACAAGGTCGAGCAGAGCATCTGACGGTGCGGTCGCCCGGACACCCGAACATCTCTGGGCCGCGCGTGACACGGGCTCGCGTTGGGGTGGCCGTCGCACCGGTCGTGAGGCCAGTCGGCCGGTGTGGCCGAGCGTCAGGACGAGACGAGTTCGCGGAAGAGCTTCTCGAGCTCCACGTCGGGCTCGCCGCAAATGCCGGTGTGCACTTCCGAGGGCTGGATGATCGTGCTCGACGGGGCGACGAGCCAGTGGAACCGCGCGGTCAGATCGAGCCGGGCAATCGGGCCCGCGTCCGGATCCCCGGCTGCGATGCGCTCGATCGCCGCCAGATGATGCCGGACGTCGTCGAGGTCGACATCGGAGCAGAGCACTCGCGCCCGCGCCTCGTCGAGCGACGTTCGCGCCGCGAGGAACTGGAGCGGCCGGCTGAAAACGATCACGCCGACGTTGATCCGCTCGCCGCGGTCGACCCGCGGGACGAGTCGCAGCAGCGAGTAGGAGAACCCGGTCGTCTCAACGCCTGGCACGTTCGGCCTCCTCGACGAAGCGGCGCGGCGAATCGAGCCGGCGGGTCAGGTAGTCGATGTACATCTGCGGGTTCGCATTCTCGAGCCATTCGGCAGGGACCGCAGCGACGATCGCCTCGAGCAGCGCCGGCGTGACCTTCGGCAGGAGCCTTGCATCCGCGGCTTCGATCGACGAGGCGAACGGGAGCAGCACATGATCTCGAACCTGCTCGAAGCGGCTCGTGGGATCGGGCTCGCGGTCCGGCGAATGGTGCCAGTAGAGAGCGGCGCCGTGGTCGATCGGCCAGATCCGCCGGTGCCAGGTGAGGAGGTTCGGGTTCCTCGCCGTACGGTCGATGTTCGTCACGAGGGCGTCGAACCACACGACATCGGCCGCGAAGTCCGCGTCGGGCGCCGGGCCGACGGCGGGCGAGAACGGCAGCGAGCCCGGCAGGAAGTCGACGCCGAGGTTCAATCCCGCACTTGCAAGCAGCAGGTCCTGGATCTCGGCGTCCGGCTCGGAGCGACCGATCGCTGGATCGAGCTCGGCGAGGACGAGCTCCGGGATCGGAAGGCCGAGCGCCCGCGCGAGCTCGCCCGCGACGATCTCGGCGACGAGCATCTTCGGCCCCTGCCCCGCTCCCCGGAACTTGAGGACGTAGAGCCCGTCGTCGTCGGCCTCGACGAGAGCCGGCAGCGAACCGCCCTCGCGAAGAGGAGTGACGTATCTCGTGGCTGCGACCGTGCGCACCCGGCGAGATTAGTGGTGGGTCACTTCACCGGCGGGGCAAGCAGGAGAACTCTCCTCGCAAGAGGCTCGGAGAGCTCCACGACACTCGTCTCGGCACGTTCGACCTCCCAGCCGAGGGCGGCGAGGAACTCGTCCGGGGGCTCGAGGAAGTCGATCGCCTCCGTGCGGTAGTGCATCGGGACGACCACGGTCGGCGCCAGCGCCTCGACGATCGCAGCGGCATCGGCACCGCCCGTCGTCGGCCCGCCGCCTGCGGGGACGATCAGCACGTCGATCTGCCCGATCGCCGCGCGCTGCTCGTCGCGCAATGAGGCCTGTCCGAAGTCGCCGAAATGCGCGAAGCGAAGCCCGGCGAAGGGGAACACGTAGATGGTGTTCGGGCCGCGCTCCGTTCCCGCGACGCGATCGTGCTCGGAGGCGACAGCAACGATCTCACCGTACGGGCCCGCGATCCGGCCCGCAGTCGAGCGGATCGTCTGCGAGACCCCGCTGACCTGGCCGACGGCATTGTGGTCGACGTGCTCGTGGGTCACGAGCAGCAACTCGGCGGCGCATTCGACCGGCGGATAGAACCGCATGTCGCGGCCCGCCTCCGCAGCGAGGTCCCCGAACGGGTCGATCGCGATCGCGGCATCGCCGTCAGTAAGTAGATACGCGGACTGTCCGAACCAGCGGAGCTCCATGCATGTCCTCCTTGCCTCGAGATACGCGTTGCAACCGCGCGGGACGGATTGCCGAGCTGCCCGCGACCTGATCTTTACGTCAACGTCAGGTTATCGCGCTGCAGGGTCGTGGGGAAAAGGTGCCAGACGACGACCACCCGCTCTTCGCTTGCCGCACGAAATCCCTGCTCGACACATGATTCCGGCGTCCAAAACAGGTGTCAGACACCGGTTGAGATGCCCGACCCTGCGGGCCCGCTTCGAGGTCTCGAAAGGAGCTTTGCTGTCGGCTCGGTCCCAGCTTCGCCCACGAAAGCCACCGTCAGCCGCGCCGGATGGGCTGGGGAAAAAGTGCCAGACGACGACGACACGCTCTTCAGTTGTCGCACAGAATCCCTGCTCGAACCGCAATTCCAGCGCCCAAAGCAGGTGTCAGACACCGGTTGAGACGCCCGACCCTGCGGGCCGGCGCCCGAGTCTCGAAACGGCTGAGTCGGGTCGATCCGGCGGCTCCGCCCCATCGAAGGCAACCTTCGGCGGGCCCAGAAGTTGACAACGAGCCCTTCGTCACCTAATCTTTCGGTACCTAATGTAATGGCACCGAAGGAGTGTGTGTGAGCGAAGCAGCAGCGTCTTCCCGGATCGAGGCCCACGTCTGGCGGATCTCGTTCGTCGTCGTGATCGGATCGATCATGTCCATCCTCGACACGACGATCGTGAACGTCGCGCTGGACAGCCTCGGGAAGGAGCTGCACACGACGCTTGCCGACATCCAGTGGGTGATCACGGGCTACATGCTCTCGCTTGCCGCCGTGATCCCGATCACCGGCTGGGCTGCGCGCCGGTTCGGCGCGAAGCCGCTCTACCTCGTGTCGCTCGTGCTCTTCACTGCCGGTTCCGCACTCTGCGGGCTTGCAGACTCCTCGCGCGAGCTGATCGTGTTCCGCGTGATCCAGGGCATCGGCGGCGGGATGATCCTGCCGATCGGACAGCTCATGATGGCCCGCGCCGCAGGGCCCGCGCGCATGGGCCGGGTGATGAGCATCGTCGCCGTACCCGCGATGCTCGCCCCGATCCTCGGCCCCACCCTCGGCGGCCTGATCCTCGACCACGCGAGCTGGCGCTGGATCTTCTATGTGAACCTGCCGGTCGGGGCGATCGCACTCATCGCATCGATCCGCGTCCTGCCTCGCGGCGATCGCGAGCCGGTCGGGAAGTTCGACTTCCGCGGGCTCGCGCTGATGGCCAGCGGATTGCCGCTTCTCACCTACGGGCTCGCCGAGATCGGCTCGACCGGCCACTTCGTCGTGCCGCGCGTGCTGATTCCGCTCGGCGTCTCGATCGTGCTGATCGCCCTCTTCGTCTTCCACGCGCTCCACATCGAGAAGCCGCTTCTCGATCTGCGGCTCTACCGGCGAGGCACCTTCGCGTCGGCTTCGATCACCATGTTCTGCCTCGGTGGCGCGCTCTTCGGCGGGATGATCCTGATGCCACTCTACTGGCAGCAGATCCGGCTCGAAGACGTCGTCAAGACGGGTCTCCTCACCGCACCGCTCGGCCTCGGAATGGCCGCCGTGATGCCGCTCGCGGGCCGGCTCACCGACCGGTATGGCGGCGGTCCGCTGGCGCTTTTCGGGGTGACCGTGACCACGATCGCGACCGTCCCGTTCGGCTTCATCGGCGCGCACACGTCGATCCTCTGGCTGTGCATCGCGATGGTCTTCCGCGGAGTCGGCGTCGGGTTCGCGTTCATGCCGGCGATGTCCGCCGCATTCGCGGCCCTGAAGCCGCACGAGCTTGCGGACGCGACCCCGCAGCTGAACGTCCTCCAGCGCGTGGGCGGTTCGATCGGCACCGCCGTCCTCGCGGTTGTGCTCCAGCGCGCGCTGCTCGGCTCCCACAGCCTTGGCGCACGGGCCTCCGCCTACGGGACGGCCTTCTGGTGGTCAACCGCGATCACGGGCCTTGCGATCATCCCTGCGCTCGTGCTCCTGCGCAGCGAACGGGCCGTGCGCGGCACCGCTCGTGGAGCCGCGAAACCCGCGGCCGTCACCGTCGAGGCCGCGGCGTGACGGCAGTCTCGGACGTGACGCGCGAGGACGCGATCGAGCGGTTCGGCGCGTCGTTCAAGGGCGTGATGGCCGCAGTCCGCCGGCTGCGCGGCCGCGACACGCACCGCCCGGGCGAGCTCGGCTTTGCCCAGTACCACCTGCTGTTCGGCCTTGCCGAGCGAGAGCTGTCGACCGGCGAGCTTGCCGCAGCGGCCGAGCTCGCTCCCGCCACCGTGACGCAGATGCTCGACAGCCTCGAGGTGATGGGGCTCGTGGCTCGAACCCGGTCGGAGCGCGACCGCCGCATCGTGACGTGCTCGCTGACCGAACGCGGCCGCGAGACGATCGCCGAGCGCCGCGGACACATCGAAGCCTGCTGGGCGGCTGCCCTCACCGAGTTCAGCGCGTCCGACCTTGCGGTCGCATCCGAGGTGATCGACAGCCTGAGGGCGATGTTCGACGAGCTCGACGCAACCGCCCGCTAGCCGGATCCGAAAGCCTCAGCCCGCGAGCCTCACGCAGCCGGGAAGCGTCAGGAACTCGACCAGCTCCGCTCCGAGCGCCACCTCGGCGAAGAGCTCCTTCGCCTCATCCGATGCCTCGACCTGCTCGAGCTCACGCCGAACCTCCCCCTCGGAGAAGCGCCCCGAGTCGACCCAGCTCCACACCTGCGAACGGGCGATCTCGGCGGTCGCCACGTCCTCCATCAGGTTGTCGATCGCCGCCGCGCCCGACCCGTGCAGCCACGCATCGAGGTAGCGCGCACCCACCGAGACGTTCGAGCGGAGCCCATCCAGCGTGATCTCGCCGCCGGGAACCGCGAAGTCCGTCAGCGCGCCGAGATCGACCGTCACGTCGGTCCGGAGCCGCTCCAGTTGATTCGGTCGCCCGCCGAGCGCCTCGTCGAACACCTCGGTCGCGATCGGCACGAGATCGGGATGCGCGACCCACGTTCCGTCGAAGCCGTCTCGCGACTCCCGAAGCTTGTCCTCGCGCACCCTCGCGATCGCGATCGCATTGAGATCCGGATCCCGCCGCGATGGGATGAACGCCGCCATCCCGCCGATCGCGTGCGCTCCACGGCGGTGGCACGACTGCACGAGCAGCTCCGTGTAGGCCCGCATGAACGGGACGGTCATCGTCACTTGCGACCGGTCGGGCAGCACGGCGCCGAGCTTCTTGATCGTCGAGAAGATGTAGTCCCAGCGCCCTGCATTGAGCGAGCAGCCGTAGTCGCGGAGCTCGTAGAGGATCGCGTCCATCTCGAACGCGGCGAGGATCGTCTCGATCAGGACGGTGCACCGGATCGAACCTGTCGGAATCCCGAGGGTCTCCTCGGCGATCGCGAATGCGCGCGCCCACAGCCGCGCCTCCTCGTGCGACTCGAGCTTCGGCAGGTAGAAATACGGCCCGCTGCCGCGAGCGAGCAACTCGGGCGCATTCTTGAAGAACGCGACCCCGAAGTCGAAGAGCGATGCCGACACGGGCGTCCCCCCGACCCTGACCCGCGGCTCGTCGAGGTGCCAGCCACGGGGCCGCAGCATGAGCGTCGCGGGGTCGGCGTTCAGCTCGTACCGCTTCCCGGCGGTCTCCAGCGAGATCGTTCCGAGCACCGCGTCGTGGACGTTCCGCTGTCCCGCGACGATGTTGGCCCAGGTCGGCGAGCACGAGTCCTCGAAGTCGCACATGAAGACCCGCGCGCCGGAGTTGAGCGCGTTGATCATCATCTTGCGATCTGCCGGCCCGGTGATCTCGCAGCGCCGGTCGACGAGATCGGCGGGCGCCGGCGCCACCTTCCAGGCACTCGGATCGGGCGAGGCAACGAGCTCCGGCCGGGCGCCGGCCGCCAGGTCGCGCTGACGTTCGTGCCTGCGGCGGAGGAGCTCCAGCCGCGTCTCGTTCAGCTCTCCGTGGAGCCGCGCGACGAGCGCCAGCGCCCCCGGTGTCAGGATCTCCGGATCGCCGGGGGCCGCCAGCTCGAGCTCGGGCCCCGTCACGCCGCTGCGTGCTGGAACTGCTCGTCTTCGGTCGAGCCGCGGAGCGCCAGCGTGGACGAGTCGCCGCCGCTCACGATCTCGGCGACGCGGTCGAAGTACCCCGCGCCCACCTCGCGCTGATGACGCGTCGCCGTGTAGCCGTGCTGCTCGAGCGCGAACTCCCGCTCCTGCACCTCGACGTATGCCGGCATCCCGCCCTCGGCGAACCCGCGTGCCAGCTCGAACATCGCGAGGTTCAGCGAGTGGAACCCGGCGAGCGTGATGAACTGGAACCGGTATCCGAGCTCGCCGAGCGTCTCGCGGAACGTCGCGATCGCCGCGTCGTCCAGGTGGCGCTTCCAGTTGAACGACGGCGAGCAGTTGTAGGCGAGCAGCTTGCCGGGATGGGCCTCGTGGACGGCGGCCGCGAACTCGCGAGCCTCGCCGAGATCCGGCGTCGAGGTCTCGAACCACAGCAGGTCGGCGTACGGTGCGTATGCGAGCGAACGGGCGATCGCCGCGTCGAGGCCGTCGCGGACGCGGAAGAAGCCCTCGCCCGTGCGCTCGCCCGTGAGGAATTGCTCGTCCGCCGGGTCGACATCGCTCGTCAAGAGCGCGGCACTGAGCGCATCCGTCCGGGCGACGAGGAGCGTCGGCACGTCGAGCACGTCGGCTGCGAGGCGCGCGGAGATGAGCGTCCTCACGAACTGCTTCGTCGGGACGAGCACCTTCCCGCCGAGGTGGCCGCACTTCTTCTCCGCGGCGAGCTGATCCTCGTAGTGGACCCCTGCCGCGCCCGACTCGATCATCGCCTTCATGAGCTCGAACGAGTTCAGAACGCCGCCGAACCCGGCCTCGGCATCCGCGAGGATCGGGGCGAGCCAGTACGTCTCGTCGCGGCCTTCCGCAGCGTCGATCTGATCGGCGCGCAGGAGCGCGTTGTTCAGGCGCTTCACGAGCGAGGGGACGCTGTTCGCGGGATAGAGGCTCTGGTCGGGGTAGGTGTGCCCGGCGAGGTTCGCCTCGGCTGCGACCTGCCAACCCGAGAGGTAGATCGCCTCGAGCCCGGCCCGCACCATCTGCACCGCCTGGCCGCCCGTGACCGCACCGAGGGCCGTGACGGGCTCGGGGCGGCGGACGAGCTCCCAGAGCCGCTCGGCGCCGAGGCGCGCGAGGGTGTGCTCGACAGGGAACCGCCCTCGCAGTGCGATGACGTCGTCTGCCGAGTACGGCCTCGTGATCCCGTGCCAGCGGGCGTCGTTCGCCCACCCGAAGGAGAGCTCGGTGGCTCCGGTGGCGTTTGCGTGCAGAGCGGACGTCATCTGTGTCACCTCGAGGTCGCGAATGGATACAAAAACCGGTGTTCTGTTCACCATAACAGGAAATCACGAACTTTTGGATCCAAGTGAGCCGCCCGTTGTATCCAATCCGCGATCGAGCGGTGACGGTAGCGTGGCGCGATGGCCGCAGGCGCGCTCCGCCGATTCGACCCACGCCTTCCTCGCGACGTCTGGCTGCTGCAGTCGGGCGGCGTCGTCAACTCGTTCGGGAACGGCATCGTCCTCCCGTTCCTCGTCATCTACCTCCACGACGTTCGCGGGTTCGGGCTCGGCACGGCAGGGCTCGTCGTCGCGGTCTCGGCCGTGGCGCAGCTCGTCGCGGGCCTTCTCGCCGGCCCGCTGATCGACAGGGTCGGGCCCCGCCTCACGCTCGGCTCGGGACTCGTGCTGCAGTCGGTCGGTTTCGGGCTGCTGCCGCTCGTCAGGCACCCGTGGCAGGCCTTCCTGCTGCTCGCGGTCGAGGGCACGGGCTCGGCCGGATTCTGGCCGAGCCAGTCGACCCTCATCTCGAGGCTCACCTCCCCGCGCCGGCGCCACGCTGCATTTGCGCAGCAACGCGTCACTATGAACCTCGGGATCGGGCTCGGCGGGATCGCAGGAGGATTCATCGCGCACGTGCGCAGCCCGGGAACCTTCACGACGCTCTTCGTGCTCGACGCGCTCACCTACCTCGGGTACGTGTTCGTGCTCTTCGCCGTCCACGATCCAGGCGCGCCTGCGAACGCTGCCCGCGCTCCGGTCTCCTACCGCGCCGTGCTCCGCGACCGGACATTCCTCGGCCTCTGGGGACTGAACTTCCTCTTCGTGAGCGGCGGGTACTCGCTCCTGAACCTGTTCCCGCAGTTCGCCCGCGACCACGGGCACATCAGCGAACGCGAGATCGGGCTCATCTTCGGCTTCAACACGGCCGTGATCGTCCTCGCGCAGCTCCCGATCTCGCACTGGATCGAGGGTCGGCGCCGGATGCGTGCGCTCGTCCTGATGCCCCTCCTCTGGGCGGTGGCGTGGCTGCTCACGGACGCCGCCGGTGCGTGGCTCATCGCGACGCCGGCCTTCATCGTGTTCGCGCTCGCCGCCGGGCTCCTCGGCGTCGGCGAGTGCTTCCACGGTCCAGCGCACCAGGCGCTCGTCGCCGACATCGGGCCGGAGCACCTGCGCGGCCGTTACTTCGCCGTCCACTCGCTCTCGTGGGCGCTCGCGGGCTCCGTCGGGCCAGCGGCCGGCGGTTTCATCCTCGCGACGGACCCTCTTGCCCTCTGGCCGCTCGCCGCGGGCGTCTGCCTCGCAGCCGCGGTGGGCGTGCTCGCGATCGAGCGGGCGATTCCCCCCGACCTCCGCCGCATCCCCCACGACGAGGCCTCGATCCCGGCGTTTCCCGAACCGGCGCCGATCTGATGACGTGCGCGCCGCGTCGGGGTACAATGAGGACGATGCCCGCGATCGTCGAGGACCCGCTCAGTACCGGTGGAGGCATAGGTGCCAAGCCTGCCGCGCATCCGCCGTACCCGCAGCCGCGATCTCGCGGTCGTTTCGGCACGCCCGCCTGAGCCCGCCGAGCTCAGCGCCGCCGGGCTGACCTGGATCCATCTCGACTCGCCGACGCTCGAAGCCGCCGAGGCCCTCGCCGAGCGGTTCGGCTGGCACGCGCTCGACGTCGAGGACGTGATGTCGAAGCGCCAGCGGCCGAAGGTCGACGACTACGCGGAGGAGGGCTACCTCTTCACCGTCCTCCACTTCCCGGCCTACGACCGGAACGTCCAGCGCCTGAACGCGGCCGAGCTCGACGCGTTCGTCGGGCCCGACTATCTCGTCACGCTTCCGAGCGTCAACCTCAAGCCGGTCTCGCGTCTCTTCAGCCGCTGCGAAGAGGACGAGGACTTCCGCGAGCAGCTCTTTGCGAAGGGCTCCGGCCGCCTGCTGTACGAGGTGCTCGACGACCTCTTCGACTACTGCTTCCCGATCCTCGACAAGATCGGCCACAAGCTCGATGCCGTCGAGGACGACGTCTTCGAGGGCCGCTCCGACGAGGTCGTCCGCGACATCTCGGACGTCAAGCAGGAGATCATCAGCTACCGCAAGATCATCAAGCCGGAACGCTCGACCCTGCGGCTGCTCGAGCGGCACGTCGAGCGGTTCCTGCCCGACGAGCTCGAGGACTACTTCGACGACATCGTCGATGCGGCCGAGCGCATCTGGGACCTCCTCGACAACTACAAGGAGGTCGTCGAGGCGCTCGAGGATACGAACGAGGCCGTGATCAACCACCACCAGAACGACATCCTGCGCATCCTGACCGTGTTCTCCGTCGTGCTGCTCCCGCTCACGCTGATCACCGGATTCTTCGGGATGAACGTGCGCTTTCCCGGCTTCGGCACCGCCTGGGCGTTCTGGACGATCTTCGGCGTGATGGCGGTGAGCCTCATCGGGATGCTCGGGTTCTTCCGCTACAAGCGCTGGCTGTAGGCAGGAGCGGGCGCGCCGGCCCGTTGGGTCATTTCCCTACCGCCGCGCTCGTCACCGCGCTCACCACCCCGACCACGCGTGGTCTGTCCGCTACCGAGGGCTACCTGGGCCATTGCGAGAGAGGGACTAGCCAATCGGGGCGTCGCTGACTGCACGGCCGGTGAGGACGGAGGAGTCGGCGGTCGGTTTAGATGAGCGTGTGGACTGGGGGACGCTGTTCACTCTTGGAGTTCCAGCACTCGTGCTCCTCGCAGCGGGTTACTTCTTCAGGACGCTGGCTGCCAGGACGACGTTGCCTGCGGGAGCGATGCCGGTCGCCTCGGAGCCCCCGGCCCAGGGAGAAGAAGTGGCTCCCCTCGGAGCGGTTCGCACGCCGGTCGTGTGAGGAAGAGAGGCGTCGGCGGTAGCGCTTACAAGCATTCGACGGAGCTGCAGGCCGTGAGAGAAACGGGGGCCCGGCTGAGCCGGGCCCCCGTTTTGCTGCTACCCGAGCCGGGGTCCTAGGCGATCCCGGCCGCCTTCAGCGTCGCGCGCACGCGACCGGGAGTGAACGGCGCCTCGTGGAGGCGGGTCCCGGTCGCGTCGTAGAACGCATTCGCGATCGCGCCGACGATCGGGCAGGTGACCGGCTCACCGGAGCCCAGGGAGGGCTGATCGGTGCGCTGGACGAGCACGGTCGTCACCTGCGGGAAGTCCTTGAACCGCAGGATCGGGTACGTGACCCAGTCGATCGAGGTGACCTGGTTCTTGTTGAACGTGACCTCTTCCCAGAGTGCGCGGCTCGTGCCCTGGATCAGGTTGCCGATCATCTGGTTGTAGATCAGGCTCGGGTTCACCGCGAAGCCG